>CAIVLG010000174.1 GCA_903906695.1 uncultured beta proteobacterium
CGCTCTGGGCGCAACAGACCACCCCGACCGACGTTGGCCGCATTTCTGTTGATGGCCTGCCCGGCGGCACCAACACCGGCCTGATGGTGCAGGAAGACACCCCCAAGGCACGCAGCTCCGTGTCCCGCACGCACCTTGATACGCTCAATCCGTCCAACAACCCCTACCAGGCCATTGAACTGCTACCGGGCGTCAACACCTTCAGCTATGACGCCACCGGGATGTTCGGCGGTGGCCTGCGGGTGCGCGGCGCCAACAGCGACCAGATGGGCTTTACCATCAATGGCGCGCCGGTCAATGACTCGGGCAGCTTCGCCGTTTACCCGCAGGAATATACCGACACCGACAATCTCTGTGAAATCTTTGTCACCCAGGGCTCTACCGATACCGAAGCACCTCATGTGGGCGCTTCGGGGGGCAATGTGGGCATGGTCACCTGTGCGCCAGCCGACAAGTTTGGCGTTCGCCTTTCTGAGTCCCTGGGCATGCTGCGTTTCAACAAGACCTTTTTGCGTCTGGATACCGGCAAGTTTGCCAACGACATGGGCAAGGCCTTTATTTCCTACTCCAAATCCAGTGTCGACAAGTTCAAAGGCAGTGGCGGTGCCGACAAGCAGCATGTCGATATGGGCATTGAATTCAAGCCCAGTGACAGCTTGTTCCTTGCCAGCACCCTGCTCTGGAACAAGGCCGTCAACAACAACTATCTGACCTTGTCCAAGGCCAATATCGCTGCCTCCGGCACCGGCATGGACTTCAGTACGGTGGCCCCGCAACACGTCACGCCCGTCAGCGGCACAGCCCAAAACGATACGCTGCCCGGTGCAACAGATACCTACTACGGTTTGAATTTAAACCCCTTCAAGAACTACCTGTGGACGGCCAAGGCCGAGTACAAGGTGAACAAGGACGCCTCGGTCTCCCTGGAACCCTATTTCTGGTACGGATGGGGCACCGGTGGCCAGGAGGAGCAACTTCTTACCGAGTCCAAGTCCGGCTCCATTCGGGCTGGTGGCATAGCCGACATCAATGGCGATGGCGACAATCTGGACAAGGTGCTGGTGTACCGCGGTTCCCTGACCCAAACCTACCGTCCGGGTGCGACCCTCAAGACCAACCTGCGCATCGACAACAACAACATTCTGCTGGGCTACTGGTTTGAGAAGGCGCGTCATATTCAGACGCAGCCAGCCGTGCGGATCGACAACGCGGGCAATGCAGCCGATATCTGGCTGGCAGACGAAAGCCTGTACATTCGCCGCCAGGACGGCTCGCCGTACCAGGGACGCAACCAGAAGACCATCAGCACGGCATCTTCCCTGTTTGTGCAGGACAGCATCAGCCTGATGCAGGACAAACTCAATCTGCAGCTCGGGCTGCGTAGCGCGCATATCAACCGCGATTACTACAACTATGCCAACGAAGGTTCAGGCTCGGGAGCTGATTACAACTTCAACAAAGACTTCGACAAAGTATTGCCAAGCGTCGGCGCTCGCTATGCACTGGATGCGCAGCAGCAATTGTTTGCCAACGTCGCGGGCAATATGAAAGCTCCGGGCAACTTCACTTACCAGGGTCTGTTGGTCGGTGGTACCGTCGTCAACGGCGTGCTGACCGGTGCGACCATGCGCGACGCGCCGGTGACAATGGAGACGTCAACCAATTTCGACATGGGGTACCGTTACGCGGGCGACCGTTTGACGTTCTCGGGGTCGGTGTACTACATCAGTTTCGCCAATCGCATTGCCCGCTCCTATGACACGGTTTCGGGTCTGTCGATCGACTACAACGTCGGCGACGTGATCACCAAGGGTTTTGAGCTGGAGTCTGGCTACCGGCTCAGTGCCAACTGGTCGCTCTACGGCTCTTTGTCTTACACCAACAGCGTGATGCAAAGTGATCTGAGAACAGGCGCTACGAGCTACGAAGCAACCACTGGCAAGCAAATGCCTGACACGCCTTTGTGGATGAGCGGTTTGCGCCTGGGCTACAAGGATGCTTCCTGGTATGGCAATCTTGACCTGAAGTACACCGGCAGTGTCTACTCCACACTGGTCAACGATGAGTCGATTGACGCGGCCACTGTGGTCAACCTGACGCTGGGCTATCGCTTTGCCGATGCAGCGTTCATGAAGAAACCATCGGTCCAGTTCAATGTGAGCAACCTGTTTGACACCAACTATCTGCGCATCAACTCCCCCAGCGGTAGCAGTTTCACGACCCGTGCCTTGGGTGCCGGTGGTTCAACGCCGTTCTACTATGTCGGTAGCCCACGCTTTATGTCGGTGACATTTCGCACTGAGTTTAATTAAGGCGTCAGGGCGGGCGACTCGGTCGTGACGGTGAGCTACAGCACCTCGGGTGACTGCACCGTCACCACCAGGGTCTGGGCATGCGCTGCGCGCTCCCGGTTGCGCAACCACCAGACCGCGCCTTTTTTGACCGCGCACTCGGCAGCGCTCAGGCCGATCAACTGGGCAATCGTCTGCCCCAGCGTCGGCTGATGACCGACCACCAGCACCGTCCCTTTGGCGCCAGGCCATTGCACCAGTTCAAGCAACTGGGCCACCGTGCCGTCCGTCCCGAGTTCCGGTCTCACTTTGTATTTGCGGCCCAGCGCCAGCACCGTCTGCTCGCTGCGCCGCGCCGGACTGACCAGAATACGTGCGCCTTCGGGCAACTGGCGATCAAGCCAGTGCGCCATCCGTGTTGCCTGTTTTTCACCGCGCGAGGTCAGCGAACGCGCCATGTCGTCACAGCCCTCCTCCCATTCCTGGGCTTCCGCATGACGCCATAAAACCAGGTCCATCTCAGTCACCCCTCGCGTCATCATGTCCAGCGTAGCGTGCCATGAGAGCGTTCTGCGCGCCATGCGGTTGCTTGCGGCCCTTTGAATTGACACGCGCGTAACTGCCGTCCGCCAGCAAATCCCAGGCGTCGACACCATCATGCAGATAGGCTACCAGTTCCTCGTCCACAATGCGCTGCCTCTGAACCGGGTCGGTCACCGGCCAGGCGAGTTCGATCCGGCGCATCATGTTGCGGTTCATCCAGTCCGCGCTGGACAGATACAGCTCTTGCTGATCGTCAGAGCTGAAATAGAAAACCCGTGAATGCTCCAGGAATCGACCAATCACCGAACGAACCCGGATATTGTCAGTCACACCAGGCACTTGCGCCGGCAACATGCAGGCCCCGCGCACGATCAGATCAATCTTGACGCCCTGCTGTCCGGCGCAGATCAGCGCATGGATGATCGCCTCGTCGGTCAGCGCGTTCATCTTGGCAACAATGCGCGTGGCCCGACCCGAAGCCGCCGCGGCGCCAAGTTGACCGATTTTTTCCAGCAGCTTCTGATGCAGGTAAAACGGTGCCAGCAAGACCCGGTTCAGCCTGGGTAGACGGCTGTGACTGGCCAGGTGCACAAATATGTTTTCCAGATCAGAGGTAAGTTGCGAGTCGGCCGTCAGATGACTCCAGTCGGTGTACAGGCGTGCCGTGTTCGGGTTGTAATTGCCAGTTGAAAGATGCGCATAGCGCTTGAGTTGCCTGCCCTCGCGGCGCGTGATAAGCATCATCTTGGCATGGGTCTTGAGTCCCACCACGCCGTACAAAACCTGGGCGCCGATGGACTCCAGCATCTCGGACCAATTGATGTTCGCCTCCTCATCGAAGCGCGCCTTCAACTCCACCACCACCGTCACCTCTTTGCCGCGACGCACCGCTTCGCGCAGCAGGTCCATCAACTCGGAGTCACTGCCGGTGCGATAGATGGTCTGCTTGATGGTAAGCACTTGCGGGTCGTTGACGGCTTGACGCAAAAAGGCCAGCACGCCGTCAAAACTCTCGAACGGCTGATGGATGAATACATCGCCCTGCTTGAGGGTCTCAAAGAAGGAGGCGCCCGCCGACAGCTGGGTCGGATAACAGGCGTGATAGGTCGGAAAACAAAGTTGGGGCGCATGGACCAGATCGATCAACTGGGTCAGTCGCACCAGATTGACCGGCCCCGGGACACGAAACAAAGCGCCCTCCGGCAGATCGAACTGTTTCAGCAAGAAGTCAGAAAGATGCTCCGAACATCCGGCCGAAACCTCAAGCCGCACTGCCTCGCCGAAATGACGGTGTTGCAAGCCCTGGCGCAGCGCCGTGCGCAGGTTCTTGACATCCTCCTCGTCCACTGCGAGATCGGAGTGGCGCGTTACACGGAACTGCGAAAACTGGCCAACTTCGCGACCCGGAAACAAGGCCGCCAGATTGCCCCGAATCACACTCGACAACGAGACAAAATAATTGCGGTGGCCACAGACCTTCTCAGGCAGCCGGATCATGCGCGGCAGGACGCGCGGCACCTTGACGATGGCGATCTCGTTTTCCCGACCGAAGGCGTCCAGTCCGCCCAGGCGAACGATGAAGTTGAGCGACTTGTTGGCCACCTGCGGAAAGGGATGCGAGGGGTCCAGCCCAACCGGCAACAGCAAGGGTCTGACCTCACGCTCAAAATAGCCCTTGACCCAGCGTCGCTGTTCCAACGTTCTTTCCCCGTGCGAGACGATTTTGATGCCGTGGGCCTCCAGTGCGGGCATCAAGGCGTCGTTGTAAAGCGCATATTGGCGTGCCACCAGGTTGTGCGCGATCTCGGCGAGTCTCTTGAAGGACTCGACCGAAAACAATCCTTTGTCGTCCTTGCGCTGGTTCGCTGCCAGATGGGGCTCCGCTCTGACCTCGAAGAACTCATCGAGATTGGAAGAGACAATGCACAGGTATCGCAGCCGCTCGAGCAGGGGGACATCGGCGCGGCAGGCCCAGTCAAAAACCCGCTCGTTGAAAGCGAGAATGCTCTGCTCACGGTCAAGCAGCGCCACGCCTGCGGACGCCTGAACCGATTTGGACTGACGAAGCTGAGAAGACATAAGGCCTGGAGCAAAATCTTTCAAACAAATAACGGTAATCCGATTCGGATCAAGCCGATTTTGGCAGAAGAACCTTCGACAGCAAATAGCAGCCCCTCACACCGTCGCTGCGCCAACCTTCAAGGACTGCCGAACCGGCTCAGTGACTTCATTCCAGTGCAGCAATTCGAGTCGCCCGTCATGGTGTTCGACCAGCGCCGTCCGACTCTCGACCCAGTCGCCATCGTTGCAATACAGCGTGCCGTCAATATCGCGGATTTCAGCCCGGTGAATATGGCCGCAAACGACGCCTTGATGTCCGCGACGCTTGGCTTCATGCGCCACCGCCACTTCGAACTGGGTGACGTAATTCAAGGCCTTCTTGACCCTGTGTTTCAAGAAGGCCGACAGCGACCAGTAGGGCAGGCCGAGGTGGGTGCGTATGTGATTGAGATGGCGATTGAGCCGCAGCGTGAATTCGTAGAGGTTGTCGCCCAGGTAGGCGAGCCACTTGGCACACTGAATGACGCCGTCAAAATAGTCGCCGTGTGTGATCCACAAACTGCGCCCGTCGGCGGTGATGTGAATGGCAGAGTCCACGACATCGATGCCGCCAAACTGATGTCCTATAAAACCACGAGCGAATTCATCGTGATTGCCCGGAACATAGATTATTCGACAGCCCTTGCGGCCTCGGCGCAAGAGTTTTTGGACCACATCGTTATGGGCTTGCGGCCAGTACCAGCGCCGGCGCAGCTGCCAGCCGTCGACAATATCGCCGACCAGGTACAGATAATCACTTGGATGCGTCTTCATGAAGTCCAGCAGGGCATGCGCCTGGCAACCGGGCGTACCCAAATGCAGATCGGAAATGAAGATCGCCCGGTAGCGCCGGCCAGAAGCTTCATCGTCGGCATCGTCAGCCGGCGCCAGCGGGCCACTGCCCATCAGAGGCGCCATGAAGTCGAATGCCAGGCGCATCAGGAACCCAGAAAATGCTTGCGATAGCGGCTCGGCAAATCGTCGATGCGCATCATCATGGGCAGATCCGCCGTATTGAAATCGGGATCCCAGGCCGGTGCGCCCAGCACCTTGGCGCCCAGACGCAGATAGCCTTTGATCAAGGCTGGCGGCTCCACTGCCAGAGTGCCATCGAGACGCTCCACCGGCAGTGGCAGCCGCGCTCGCACATGGTGCTCGATCGGTGCCAGGTGCGTCGCTTTGAGTTGCTGCCAGATGCTGGCGGCTGCATCACCACAGACGATGCCATTGTGCAGCATCGGAATGCTGGCACAGCCGATCATGGTGTCGAGCTTGTTGCGCACCATGAACTCGGCCAGGGCACCCCACAGCACCATGATAACGCCGCCCTGACGGTAGTCCGGATGAACACAGCTGCGACCCAATTCCACCATGCGGTCGCGCAGGCCACGCAAGCGCGTCAGATCGAACTCCAGATCACTGTAGGTGCTGCCAATACGCCGGGCTTGCGCCGGTGTTAGCAGCCGATAGGTGCCGACAACCTCGCGTGTCAGTTGATCGCGCACCAGCAAATGCTCGCAGTAGTTGTCGAACATATCGACATCGTGTCCGGGCAATTTGGTGTCGAGCCGGGCACCCATTTCCTGGGCAAATACCTGGAACCTCAGACGCTGCGCCTGCCGAACTTCATCCGCGTTTTTGGCCCATGAAACCGCCAGTCCGCCGTGCTCGACCGGCACCAGGGGCACCGCAGCCGGGTGGCTGAAAAGAGCAAGAGATCGATGCAGCAAGCCCTTTCGTAAAGACCGCGGTGACAGGGCATAGGTCGGGTTCGGCAGCTCTTTCAATTGTTTCTCCTTTGCGTTGGGTGATCGAATAATCGCTCTCGCGGATTACGACTTGATGGCAAAAGGATGGCAATTTGATGACGTTGTCAAAAACCCTATTTCAAGCTATTTTGTTGGAGCGGCGAGCCTGCTGCAGCGACTCCTGCCTTCGGAAATCGCGCACTCGATGACCGGCACTCCGTCGATCGTGTACTCGGTCAGGCGCCAGTTGCCGCCGCCTTTGGAATCGATCCGGTCCAGCGTCGCAAAACCGTAACCGGAACGCGCTGCGTAGTCGTCGACTTCGACACCTTCGTAAATCTTCGCACCCACTGGCAAGACATCTGGAACCAGCCCTTCAATCGCGGATCCGGAATTGCCCAGCACCAGGGACAGTGGGTGATCGCTCTTGAAGCTGATGGACTCAAACAAATGCACATGACCATGCAGCGCCACCGAAACACCTGGCGGAAAAAGACGCCGGGGGTACAAGGCCCCAAAGACTGACTGCAGACCCTCGTTGCCACCCGGCTTGAATCGACTCGGATCTTTGACCGGCGCCACCGCCAGCAAGGGGTGGTGACTCATGAAGAAACTGTTTGGCCTGAGTTGCGCCAGCGCTGCCACCTGCCGCATTTGCTGGGCGTACTTGCCGTAGGCAAGATCGCTGGTACTGAAGGGCTTGCCCTGGGTCCTGGAAGAGTCAAAAACGATCAACTGCGTATCAGCGGCCACCGGCACGGCGAAAGGTTCCGAATAGTCTGCTTCAGCGTCGAATGCGGTTTGATTGCAGGAGCGCTCTTCGCGCCAGGCTTGCGAGTCGACAAATCGGAACCAGCCCTGACCGGCGCGAAAACACGACTCGTGATTGCCGCGCACAAAGACCCAGGGCGCACGCTCCAACAGTGGCTTGGCGGGGCTAAAGAAATCAGCCTGCCAGGCTTCATAGCCGTAACCCCAAATGCTGTTGGCACAACCGGCATTGGCCGGCGGACAGGGGCTTTCCCGGTAGTGAATATCGCCAACATGAACCACCAGGTCCGGTTTCAGCGCAGCAGCACTTTGCGCGACCCTGGCAAACGGCCACTTCAGGTCATCGTTGCAGGGCTGAAAGGCATTCTCAGAGGCCTTCATGCGGCAGCCGGTATCGCCGATCAGAACAATGCGCTTGATCTCGGTGTGCGGCGCGGCCACTTCACGGCCGGCCACACGGGCCTGCCGAACCCCTTGCGGCCAGTTTGCCTCACAGGTCAGCACATCAAAGATCGCCGGCCTGCTTTCGGCCTGCGCACTGTCGCCGCGCACCGGCACGATGGCGGCATCGGCACGCCGGCCCATGGGCTGAGCGGCCCTGCCATCCCACTCGACGCCCGGGCAAATCGGAGCTCGCGTTAATGCCCGCAAAATGGCATGCTGTCCTTCGGCTTGCACCGTGAACACAAAGTCGGGCTCGGCTTCGGGCACGGTCTGTGCAATGACGGCGCCATGGACCGCAAACGCGGCCCATAGCACAGTCCAAGGTCTGCCAAGTCGAAGCAGGGTGTCAATCACTTTGGCGCCCGGCTGGCTGCAGACGCGCTCAGAAGTCCAGCGTCGCTGTCAAGGATACGGAGCGACCCGGAACGATGGTCAGCAAATCCTTGGCCGACGGTGCGGCGCTGGAACTGCCGGCGGTGGCTGAAGCGATGCCGACAATGGCGTGACTGTCGAACACGTTGTTGACGCCAAATTGCAGTTTGAGTTGCTTGGCAAATGCCGCCGGCTTTTTGATCGTGTAGTTGACAAACAGATTGGCAATCGTCACCGGATCGATCAGAAAGGCTTCATGCGTACCGTCTTTCGCATCGTTGTACAAGGGTCCGACCCGATTGGCGGAAAAACTGGCAAGCCAGTTGTTGCGCTGATAGTTGAGCCCGATCGATTCCGTATTGCTTGGCGCACCCGCCACCCACTGACCGTTGTCGTATTTCAAACTACCCAGCGTCGCATTCAGGTAAAGGCTGAAGCCATTGCCGAGGGCAAAATTGGCTTCTGCTTCAATCCCCTGGTTGATCTCGGTGCCGCTCAGCACATAGCCGACATTGCCTGCACTGTCAGGTGACAAGGCAGTGTAGGCACCGTCGAGCTTGGTGTGATAGATATCGCCGGACAGTGTCAGGCTGGCAGTGGTCCAGACCGTGCCGATCTGCACCGTGGTGGATTTGGTTGCATTTGGCGCTGGCGACACCAAGGCGTTCTTGACGTCGAAGACGCTGGTGCTTGGAATCTGATCACCGATGGCGTACTGGCCATAGAGCGACCAGTCGGGTCTGACCATGTAATGCACGTCCAGTGACGGCATCAAATCTGTGTACTTGATGGAATTGGCCAGACTGGGCGCGCCACCGGTGATCTTCCCGGTTGCACTGCTATAGACACCGCCAAGAGGACCGACGGCACCGCCGTTGTCCTGCAGATGGACGAAATCCTGCTGGTACGAGGCCCACTTGACACCAGGCGTCACTCTCAGATCCTTGCCGAACTTGAACTCGTACTCCACGTATGGCTGCAGCGTGGTCGTGGTGTAGGTTTCCGAAAAGTTGGGCGTCGCGCTGTCGACCCAGGTCCGGGGGTCCGAAGGGATCTGAAAGCGATAGCTGTCGGCCCTGTCCAACCACAGGCCGGTGCGCAAGGTCCCCATCTCGGACTCCTTGCTGACGCGCAAGAGATTACCGATGGTCGTGTAGGAGTTGAGTTTGTCGATGGCGCTGGTTGCGTTGATCGCCGTCGCGCTATTGTTGTAGTTTTGCTTGTTCCAGTACTTGTAGGTATAGAGCTTGTCTTCAAGCTTCCAGCCGCCGTCGAGCATGGCGGAAATGCCGGCGTAGACGAAGTCAGTCGTGATGTCGTAAAAGTTGTAGCCGTAGTAGTTCGCTTGGCTTGGGTCTCCGCTCAAGAGCGAGATGTAATCACCCGCGTTGTAGTTGGAACGTCCAATGCCCTTGATACTGGGCGTATTGTTCTTCAGGTTCAAGTAGGAAGCAAATACGGTGAAGGTGGAGCCACCGCTCATCTCGTACTGGTACTTGCCGGAGGCCGCCTTGCGGTCTTGCAGGTTGTAGGTTTGATAGCCGTCGGACTTCATCTCCTGCAAATTGAGCAGCAGATTGGATTTGCCATCGCTGCCAAACTGGCCGGTTTCATGTTCCAAGCCAACCAGATTGGTGTTCCACGATCCAGCCGAAAGGGTCACACTGGTGCGAGGCTCGGCTTCAAGAACCCTCGACTTCAGGTCGACGGCGCCACCAAAGGTAGCTTGTCCCACGGTTGAAGCGCCGCCAGGGCTGCGGTCCACCACCGCACCTCCCAGGAATTGACTGGGGAAGAACACCCACGAGTGATGGCTGACACCGTTGGTATCGTTGAACGGAATGCCATCGAAACTGAATACGGCGTTGCTGTCCGACAGACCGCGAATCGTGATCTTGGCATCGCCCAGACCAATGCCATTGGGCGAAACGGTGAAAACACCGGGTGTCATCGTCAGCGCCTGTGTGTAGTCGGCCACCGGTGCGGTGAAATTGCGAATGAACTGGTCGCCCACAACGGACTGCGCAGAGCGTGCTGACAATGAACTTTGCGAGGGCGCTGTCTCACTTGATTCGTTCACTGCGGGCACGTGGCCGGTGACAACGACTGCACCCAGGTTGACGGTTGCATCCGATTGGGCAAAGCAAGGTGCGGCGGCGAACAAGAGGGTCAAGGCGCGTGTCACGTTAATGACATTGGCCTTGAGGCGGTGTTGGTGCTTGGTCGTGGGCATGGGTTTGAACGGGTAAGGGATGAAGGATTGGCGAAGGGCGTATGATCATTTCTGAGTGTGACGTCTTCGTGACGGTCACCATGTACGTTGTTTTCTTGCACGCTTGTCCGATCCCATGGAACCAGCAGTGCTGTTGCCTTCACGCCCCTGAATCGACACATTGATGGGATAGACTCACGCCCCATGAACAAAGTGAACACTCTGCCGTCCGACGGCCAGACTTACGATTCAAAAACTATCTTTTTACACTGGCTGAGCGCGGCCCTGGTGATGGGACTTTGGATGCTCGGACAGAGCATTGACCTGTTCCCGCGCGGCGAAGCCCGAGTCGCCGTTCGCAGTTTGCACATCAGCTTCGGTGTGGTGCTGGGCATCGTCCTGGTAATCCGTCTGTTCTGGCGTCAGACCGGCGGTGCCAGGTTGCCTGCGGCCGACGTCGGCCCGTCCGGTCGTATAGCCACCGGCGTCCATCATCTGCTCTACGCCCTGATGGTCGGCTTGGTCGTGATCGGTATCGCCTGCATCTGGATCCGTGGCGACAACATTTTCAACCTGTTCCGCATTCCCTCCCTGGCCCCCGGCAACAAGGCACTCGCTCATAACGCGGTCGAGTTGCATGGATTGGTCGCCAATGTGTTGCTCGCCGTCGCTGCCATCCACGCCGCCGCCGCAGTTTGGCATCACTGGCGATTGAAGGACGGGGTTCTGAGACGGATGTGGCCTGGTTTGGCGGTACGACTTGGTGTCGCGCCCTGATGCAAAATCAGACCTAAAGTTCAAATTTTTCTTGCCGTGACCTGCTTCTTCTCAAGATGCTTTAGTGCAACGTAAGTGGCTCCGCCGATGAGGCCCGCGGCAAGCAGAAACAATGCGTAGGCAACGGGCCAGGGAATGCCCTGGGTCATCATTGAAAACTCTGACATGCCCCCGATACCGGCGAGAATGTTGACCGGCATGAAGACCACGCCGAAAACAGTCAAATGATTGATGCGCCGGTTCTGATTGATGTTAATGAAACCGATAGTGGCATCCATCAGGAAGTTGATCTTGTCGAACAAGAACGAGGTATGGCTGTTCAAGGATTCAATGTTGCGCAGGATTTGTTTAGCATCGTCAAACTGGGCGGGCGACCAGATCTTGCTTCGCATCATGAAGTTGATTGCGCGCTGGGTATCGAGTATGTTGCCGCGAATGCGGCCATTGAGATCTTCTTGCTCAGCGATGTCGCCAAGAATTGCTGCGGCTTCTGTGTCGCTGATGGTTTCACTCAAGACCTGTCGCCCGACCTTGCCAAGGGTTGCGTAGATATCCTCCAAAGAGTCCGCTGAGTACTCAACATCCGCTCCATAAAGATCTAGCAGAACATCTGTGCAATCTGCTACGTAACCTGCTTGTGTGCGCGCACGGCGCCGTTGCAGCCGAAACACCGGCAATTCCTCATTGCGCAAGGAAAATAGAATTCCCTGGTGCACGATAAAGGCCACCGGCACGCTGCGTGAATTACCCACGCGATCAAGCAAGAAATTGGAAAGCAGATGAATGTCACCGGTCTCCTCGATGTGATAACGCGAGCTGACTTCAAGGTCGGTCACAGCACCTGGGTCAGGTAGTGCGAGGCCGAAGTGCGCGCCGACGTAGGTGCGCTCCGCCTTGGTTGCGGCGAGCAGGTCGATCCAGATCGGTTTGACCCCTTCGAGATCCTTGCGGCTCTCAATCGGAATCTGCCGCAAACGTCCATCGACCAGCTCAAATGCATTGATCTGGGTCTCGTCAAATGCGGGTTCACGACTGCCGACGAGTTGCTCGCGCCGGTCATCTGAAACTTCCCACAGGACCTCGTTCTCGCGTCCCGACGGAATTTTCTCCCAGAGAAGTTTCGCGTCGGCGAGGGGCAAGGCTTCGAGAATGCCGCCAATTTCGTCCGCCGGCAATTGCGCTACCAGTTTATCCAGTTCAACCAGGTGCTGCCTCTGCACCAAAGTTTCCACAATGTCTTGTCGCGGCATGCTCTGACCATGAATCATGTCTTCAACCATTCTCTGCTTCCTAAGCATTTCGGAGACTCTTTCGAGGGACATAGAAGTGGCTCTCCTGGATTGAAAACAACGGCAGGTTAAGTTTACCCCTGTGGTTCAGTCCGAAGTCATGAAATTGCAATCAGGCTCGATCAGAATTTGACCTTCAACATCACTTCGGGGCTTCAATGCACAAACAGGAAGAAACACTGGTCTCCCAAAACGGTTTGCGCTACACGTCCAAAGAAAACGGCTCGCCGTTTCGGGACATCGGAGAAAGCGGAGATACGATGAGTTGCATCAAGTGTGGTCGCCACAGATTGCGGAGAAATGGAATCTTCAAGCGCTATCTGAACTCGATCATGTTCTTTTGTTTTGACTGCAAGCCGGCAAAGCTTACCCAATAAGCAGTGCAAGTTCCGTCGTCTCGGCGGGCTGCGCATTGAAGCCTGATTCCTGGTTCTGCATGGCGAGCAATTGCTCGAAGATATCGATCACCTCAAAGACGGCACGGTTGTCGATGCGCTCCACAGCGCCGCGAAACTCAGGCAGCGCCTCAATCATTTTTGTCACTGCTGCGCGAATGCCTTTGAGCGACGGCAGCACCAGGCCGACACCTTGCTCGCGCACCCAGGTGGCGTTGTAGCGCTCTTGCGGCATGGTCGACGCATTCTTGAAGGTGATCACCGGCAAGCCCATATGCACCGCCTCGCTGAGACTGCCAGGTCCTGGCTTGCCAATCAGGAAGTCGCCCAGTCGCATGTAGTGCTCAACGTCTGTCGCAAAGCCAACCACCAGGTGTCTGGCGGGCGTCACAAGCGCTTCCAGTTTGGTCTTCAGGTTTTGGTTGTGGCCGCACAGCAGAATCAGTTGCACGTCGGCAAGCGCCCTGGCAATGCCAAGCATTTGCGCCGATCCATGTCCGCCGAACAGGACGACGCCAATCGGCCTCTGAGGATCGAAACCATACTTTTCACAGTCCGCCTCGCGCTTCAAATCCGGCAAACAGTAGAAGGCCGGACGAAGAATCATGCCCGAGGTGGTCCGGATTTGCGCGTCTGAATAGCCCGCCGAACGCGCCTGCCTGGCGGCATGGGCGGTGCCGCAAACAAGATGCTGATCTTGTCCAGGCTCGATCCAGAAGTTGGGCGGATAGTCGGCCAGGTCGGTCAGAACCGTCACAAAAGGAACACCGTTCAGGCTGTCCCTGACAGACTCGCACAGTGCCTTGTTGAAGTTGGGCACAAGTGACACCACGAGGTCAGGCTTGGCCGACAACCAATGCTGCTGCAGGCGGCTCACGATCGTCGGATGGCTGAAGCGAATCATGCCCTGTAATATTTTCAACTCGGTGGAAAGGCCATAAGTCCAGCCACGCCGCAAACACGTGTTGTAGATCTCCTCAGGCCGGATGCCGGTCAATTTGCGGAATGACTGCTTCGGATCAAGCACATCCACCAGGTTGAGAAGGCGTACCTGCCACGGACGGTGCTGGTTGCCGATCGCTTCCTGCAAGGCCAAGGCCGCTGAACGATGGCCGCCGCCAAAATTGAAGTAAACCAGATCGATGATTTTCATTGACAGGCGCCATCATCATCGACCGGTATGACAGTATCGTGAACCAGACGCAGGCGCCAACACCGGGAAAACATGTGACAAATAAATGACAAACGCGATCCGCAGATTCTTCACTACAATCAAAAAACCCAAGCTGTATCACACGTCGGTTTTGATAGAAGAACAGGCTTGAGAAGACGTCGCAATCAGCTGCCTTTTCATCAACAGGTACTCGTATGCATGCCATCAAAGAAGCCCGCAAACTGATTCAGAAAGATCCCGATACGCCGTCGGCAAAGACGCTTGCCAGACTCGTTCTCGCGCTGGAGTCGGAAGCAAGCTTTCCGATCGCAGACATCTACCAGCTTGATTACAACAGCTTCGCCCTGGCGCTGAAGATCCTCGACGAGTGGCGTCTCGACCGTTACGCCTCGGGCAAAGTTCGCCTGTTCGATCTATCCATGCAAGCGGTAGAACTGCGTCCCAAGACTTGAGTCTTTATAGTTGCCGCGTCGCCACACGGTGACCGTGGTCATGCGCGTGAAGCCCGCGCTGTCTGGCCTCAGCGTCGCATGGGGCGTGCCCCCGGTCCGTCATCAAGGTTTCATCGGAAACAGGGATGCTGGCAGCGCGGCATGTTGCCGTTGCCCATCCTTTCTGGAGATACCCATGAGCAAAGAAGTCAATCTGGAGCCGCTGGCCGAGGCTGTCGCCGAATTCCAAACCGAACAATTTGACGAAGAATTCGAGACCGCCGGTGACCATCATCGGATGGCGGCACGACATTTCTCTGCCGCCGCCAAACACCACCTGCTGGCGGCCACGGCCGATGATGACGGTGACGAAGCGGAGATGGCCCGTCAAGCCTATATGGCCTACCGTCATCAGCTCAATGCAGTGCAGTACGCCGAAATCGCAGCCCTCGACAGCGAGCAGTTGGAGCAGGAACTGGAAGACGAGGTCGTGACCGACTAAGAACCTCCACCACGAAAGCAGACGTTGACCCCTGCCTCTGGCCCCGCTTCCCTCAATACCAGTCTTGCAGCGCCAGGGCGTGGTGTCCGGCCCGGGCTTCTGGTCCGGGCAGCCAGAGTGCGTGACCACATGCCGCGCGAGAGAGAAAGTCCAAAAACAATTGATGCTGGCGCAGCACGCGCTGCTGCCGGTGCTCGATCAGGGGGTTGAAGATGCCGTGCCGAGAGAACAGTTGGCGCGGATTCTTCTTGACCCAGAGCCACGACCCCATCTCCAGCGTCAGTGGCAAAAATACAGTTTGCGGGATGAGTCTGGATTGCAGGTAAAGGTGATCCCACAGGTCGCCGTGCGCGAGGTACTGCTGACTTTGCGGCTCGATCGTGTAACGGTGGTGGCTGTGTGAGCGAACGAAGATGTCTTTGAGTGCATGCATTTCGGCCAGGTTTGCGATCGGGGCTCGCTTGTGTGCGTAGGGAAACCAGATCCGGTCGCTGCTGCCGAATCCGGAATGACAGTCCACACTCAAACTGAAATTTCGCGTCAGCAACTCAGAACTGACAACATCGCAGACTGCCTGGCTTTCGATTTCCAAGGCTTTGTTCCTGGGACCCCGATACCAGGGCAAGCCGGCGCTGATACGCTGGCCCCCCACCAGAAACGGTACCGGATCGCTGGCTTCGACCGGCGCATTGCGCATCAGGTCAACCCCGTTGGGATTGGCGCGCGTGCCCAGTACCATGCCACCGGGATTAACAATTGGCATAAAGACCAGACGCACCGACTCAAGCTGGCGGTGCAGTGTGCTGTCCCATTGCAGGCGCATGACCAAGCTTTGCAAGTACGCGATGACGACTCCCGAACCGATTCGCTCCAAGCCGTGAACGCCGCCAAAATATCCCACCGCCGGCATTTCTGGCGCCGGATTGCCGAGCGTGACCACGTACACCGGAAAGCTGCCACCGCCAGGCAAGACCACCTCTCGGACCACGCGCGACTGCAACGACCCGGCGCCCAACTCGATAATGCGTTCCAGGGCCGTCAATTCGGGTAATTTGGGCAGAGTCACAGCGATCGTCGTCGCATCAAGTCAAGCATCATGACGGCCAAGCATACAGGGGCTGCGCGATGGAATGCAACCAGCACGGTGATTGCGCGTCGCAATTTGGCATCGACATCAAGTTGACTTTTAGGCTGACACGAAATTGTCATGAACAGCTTGTAAGGTCAAGCTCAACGTATCGCCAAACCCGGTCCCTCTCCTCATGTTGCACAAAGTCGCATTCTTCCGCCTGATGGCCATACCGGCCTGTCTGATCTGGGGCATTCTTGAACTCTTCGCTCTGCAACGCTCCCGCCTGCAGCTTCGCCGGCCGCATTAGCAGGGCGGATTTCACGCCACACCCCGGATGCCTGACCACTCTTTGTCGCAGACCCTTGCGGCCGACTCGACGCTGAGCGGCGTTCGCAGCGTCCCCCTCTTCAAGTTACTGCGCCTGGCCGCGGAAATCACCCGGGGCGGCCTGATCTTGTGGCTTCAGTTTCCGCGGCTGGGGCGCGATGGCAGGCTTGTTGAAATTCAGCGCTGGGCCCAAAACATTTTGCAGATTCTGGAAATCGAAGTCCAGTGTGACGGGGTTCGGGGCGCGCCACACGCTGCCCTGGTGGTGGCCAATCACCTGTCATGGCTTGATGTCCTGGTCGTACAGTCGCTGATGCCAGGTGTTTTCGTCGCCAAGTCCGAAGTCAGGCACTGGCCGCTGATTGGTTCGATGGCGGCGGCTTGCGCCACGATATTTGTGGATCGCTCCTCACGGCAGTCTGCCCGCACCATGGTTGATGGCACGCTGGCGGCCTTTGCACAAGGCTATTCGGTGGTCGCCTTCCCGGAGGGCACCAGCAGCGATGGCTCTGATCTGGCGGCCTTTCACGCCAACATCTTTGAAGGCGCGATCAAGGCGCAGACCCAGATTCAGCCTCTGACATTGCGCTATGTCCACGCACACTCCGGCTTGCCCAGCAAAGAGGCCCTTTTCATCGATGACATGACGCTCGCGTCGTCACTGAGAAGCGTGTTGAAGAGTTCTTCCATCAGGTCCCATGTACACGTTGGGGGCGCCATCTCGTCACTGGGTCATAACAGAAAGTCATTGGCCCATCAGGCGCATCAAAGCATTAGGGAGCAACTGACGCGCCAGAGTCAGAGTTTGGCTTGAACCTGATAGGCCTGCAGGGTCGCGCGCAGTTGCGGCAATGCGGCCAACATTGCCGAGCGGCCGGCGTCGATGGCACGCCGGCGCGCAGAAAAATCCGAACTGGCCACATGGGCCAAGGAGGGTCTCAAAACCAGATCGGCGTCGCGCAACTCGAAGTTGTTGATGCTCTTGCCCATGATTGAAAAAGTCTGCAACAGAATCTGCAGCGTATCGCTGGCCATGTTGCCTTCAGGAGCGTCGGAAATGTCGACGGCGATGACCAGTTCGGCACCCATCTGGCGTGCATAACGAACCGGCACTGGCGCCACCAGTCCACCATCGACATAGTCCCGCCCGGCGATCCTGACCGGTTGAAATACGGCGGGCACAGCGCTGGAGGCGCGCACGGCTGTCGCAGTATCGCCGCGCTGAAACAATACGCCCTGACCGCTGTTCAAATCGGTCGCCACAATGCCCAACGGCAAGGGCATGGACTCGATCGGACGCCCGCCGACTTGCGCGCTGACGTAGCGCGCCAAGGCTTCACCGCGCAGCATGCCACGGTTGAATAGCGGCAAAGTCCAGTCGGCGAAGGCCGCCTCCTCCATGGTTTCGGCAATTTGCTGCATTTGCGCCCCGGTCTTGCCGCTGGCGTAGAAAGCGGCAACCACACTGCCCGCCGAAGTGCCGACCACCAGCGCAGGACGAATGCCGGCTTCTTCCAGTACCTGAATCACACCGATGTGGGCAAAGCCCCGCGCCGCGCCACTGCCCAGAGCCAAGCCAATTCTTGGAGGCTTTCTAGGGTTCGCAATTACCCCTGGCGGTGTTTCGGGCAAGGGCGCCGGGAGCGGCGCCGATGCACATCCAATGAGAAGCAAGGCCAGCAGCAACGCAGGCCATATCGAATAGAGGAAAGCAGGGGCTGGCAGCAGCTTCAAATCGGGTCTAACCGGCCGCCACTTCCTGTGCCTCCGGTTTGGCGCGCCCCTCTTTCTTGGGCAGGGGCGCAATATCGAGCAAGACCTCGGTCTTGTCCTCAACCTGATCATCGACATCAACCGTCAGCCGGCCGCCATCGGTCAGGCGTCCGAACAGCAGTTCATCGGCCAGCGCACGTCGAATCGTGTCCTGAATCAGACGCTGCATCGGACGTGCACCCATGAGCGGATCAAAGCCCTTCTTGGCCAAGTGCTTGCGCAGTTTGTCGGTGAAGGTCACTTCCACTTTCTTGTCGGCCAGTTGGGCTTCCAACTGCAACAGGAACTTGTCAACGACACGCAGGATGACGACCTCGTCAAGCGCCTTGAAGCTGACCACGGCGTCGAGCCGGTTGCGGAACTCGGGCGTGAACAGGCGTTTGATATCGGCCATTTCGTCGCCCGCCTGACGCACATTGGTGAAGCCCATGACCGACTTGTTGATGGCCTCGGCGCCGGCATTCGTCGTCATGATGATGATGACGTTGCGGAAGTCGGCCTTGCGTCCGTTGTTGTCAGTCAGCGTGCCATGGTCCATGACCTGCAGCAGGACGTTGAAGATGTCAGGGTGCGCCTTCTCCACTTCATCGAGCAAGAGCACGCAGTGCGGCTTCTTGGTCACTGCCTCTGTCAGCAATCCGCCCTGATCAAAGCCAACGTAGCCCGGCGGCGCCCCAATCAGTCGGCTGACTGCATGGCGCTCCATGTACTCGCTCATGTCGAAGCGAATCAGCTCGATCCCCATGATGTAGGCCAGCTGTTTGGCGGCCTCGGTTTTGCCAACCCCGGTCGGGCCGCTGAACAGGAAGGAGCCGATCGGCTTGTCGCCCTTGCCCAGCCCGGAGCGCGCCATCTTCACGGCCGAAGCCAGCATGTCAATGGCCTTGTCCTGTCCGAAGACAACGTTCTTCAGATCACGCTCCAAGGTCTTGAGTTTGCCTCTGTCGTCATTGGATACGTTGGCCGGGGGAATGCGTGCAATCTTGGCCACAATTTCCTCGACTTCGGATTTGCTGATGATCTTCTTGCGCTTGGATGGCGGCAGAATTCTTTGCGCCGCGCCCGCCTCGTCGATCACATCGATTGCCTTGTCCGGCAGATGGCGGTCATTGATGTATTTGGCGCTCAGTTCTGCCGCTGCCTGCAAAGCGGCGACGGCGTATTTGACACTGTGATGTTCTTCAAAACGCGACTTGAGTCCTTTGAGAATTTCAACGGTTTGTTCAATGGTCGGCTCAACAACATCGACTTTCTGGAAACGGCGAGACAGCGCCGCGTCTTTTTCAAAAATGCCGCGGTACTCGGTAAAAGTGGTTGCGCCAATGCATTTGAGCGCGCCCGAACTCAAGCCCGGTTTGAGCAAATTGGAGGCATCCAGGGTGCCACCTGACGCCGCACCAGCCCCAATCAGGGTGTGAATTTCGTCAATAAACAGAACTGCGTTTGGTTTGTCCTTTAAGGATTTCAGCACGCCTTTGAGGCGTTGCTCAAAATCGCCCCGATACTTGGTGCCAGCGAGCAGCGCACCCATGTCAAGCGAATAGACAACGGCCTCAGCCAGAATCTCCGGCACGTCTTTCTGCGTGATACGCCATGCCAGCCCCTCGGCAATGGCGGTCTTGCCGACCCCCGCCTCGCCGACCAGCAAGGGGTTGTTCTTGCGACGCCGGCACAAAATCTGTATCACGCGCTCGACTTCGTATTCACGGCCAATCAGCGGATCGATCTTGCCATCCTTGGCGAGCTGGTTCAGGTTTTGGGTGTACTGTTCGAGCGGCGACTGCTTTTCGTTCTTGTCGCCCGTCGCCTCTTCGCTTTCGGCCTGGTTTTCGCTCGACTTGGCAGCTTCCGCCGGGTCATTCTTCTTGATGCCATGAGCAATGAAGTTGACGACGTCAAGTCGGGTCACGCCCTGCTGATGCAGGTAGTACACGGCGTGCGAGTCTTTTTCGCCAAATATGGCCACCAGCACGTTGGCGCCAGTGACTTCCTTCTTGCCACTGCCGGTCGACTGCACATGCATGATGGCGCGCTGAATGACGCGCTGAAAACCCAAGGTGGGCTGCGTGTCGACATCGTCCACTCCGGCGACCTGGGGCGTGTTGTCCTTGATGAAGTTGGACAAGGATTTGCGCAAATCGTCGATATTGGCGGAGCAGGCACGCAGCACTTCGGCCGCGCTGGGGTTGTCCAGCAACGCAAGCAGCAAATGCTCGACCGTGATGAACTCATGACGCTGCTGACGCGCCTCAACAAACGCCATGTGAAGGCTGACTTCCAATTCCTGGGCAATCATGTGATTTCCTTTATAACCTGGCTTTGACGTTTAACTGTAATCGGTTTTCAATATCAATTCCGCGCAAACGCCTAATCAAAGGCGAACACGACTTGTTAATGTTGCCTTGCTGTGGTCTTTCAGACAAATCATCAACTGTCCACCGGCTCACTGACGCACTTCAAGGGATGCCCGGCCTTGGCCGCCGCGTCAAGTACTTGATCCACTTTGGTGGCGGCCACATCCCTCGAATAAACCCCACAAACGGCCTTTCCCTCCAGATGAATCTTGAGCATGATCTGCGTCGCCGCTTCGAGATCCTTGCCAAAGAACTCCTGGATCACGACCACCACAAATTCCATCGGCGTGTAGTCGTCGTTGAGCATCACCACCTGGTACATTTGCGGCGGTTTGACCTTTTCAGTTCGCCTCTCAAGCACAACCGTACCCTGATCGTCCGCAGCAGATGGACGACTTGGCTTGACGGGGGAATATTTGGGAGGTTTGCTTGCCATGCTTTCATTCTATCGAGGGCACCAAAGCATTACCGCACGACTCGGAATTGGTGTCATTTTCGGCGGATTCAAGCACCATACGGATTAACCGCCACCAAAACACAGTGGGCAGACGCATCCGAACGAATGTCCAATACGCTGCGAAATCATGCCCCGCTAAAATCGCTCGACCAATTCTTTGATGTCAATCAAGCTCATCCCGCTCCAAAGCCCAGCCAGCCCGGTATCTATCGAATACAGTCACCTATTGCCGACTAACCCACCTAGAAACAGGAACCCCATGACTACAAAATCTTCCAAAATTATTTACACCCTGACCGATGAAGCACCGTTTTTGGCGACGTGTGCGTTCCTGCCAGTCATTCGCACGTTTTCGGCGCCGGCCGGCGTTGAGGTGGCAGAGTCCGACATCTCGGTTGCTGCCCGGGTGCTGGGTGAGTTTCCGGAATATCTGACCGATTCACAAAAAGTGCCAGACAACCTGGCAGAGCTGGGCCGCCTGACGCTACTTCCCGATACCAACATCATCAAGTTGCCCAACATAAGCGCTTCGGTGGGGCAGTTGATGGCCTGCATCAAGGAACTGCAGTCCAAGGGCTACGCCGTACCTGACTACCCGGAAGATCCCAAGAGCGATGCCGACAAGGCTGTTCGCAATCGTTATTCCAGATGCATCGGCAGCGCCGTGAATCCGGTGCTGCGAGAAGGCAATTCGGATCGCCGCGCGCCCAAGGCAGTCAAGGAATTTGCTCGCAAACATCCCCACTCGATGGCCGAGTGGAGTCAGGCATCGCGTTCGCACGTTTCGCATATGCACCACGGCGACTTCTATCACGGCGAGAAGTCGATGACGCTGGACCGGGCACGCGATGTGAAGATGGAATTGCTCACCAAGAGCGGAAAGACCCTGGTGCTCAAGCCCAAGCTCTCGCTCAAGGACGGCGAAATCATCGACAGCATGTTTATGAGCAAAAAAGCCCTGCTCGAGTTCTATGAGAAGGAAATTGAAGACGCGCACAAGACCGGTGTGATGTTCTCACTGCACGTCAAGGCGACCATGATGAAGGTGTCGCACCCCATCGTATTCGGTCACTGCGTACGGATTTTCTACAGGGACGCGTTCGCCAAGCACGCCAAGCTGTTTGACGAGTTGGGCGTGAACGTCAACAACGGCATGAGCAACCTGTATGACAAGCTTGAGACCCTGCCGCAGTCGTTGCGCGAGGAGGTTATCAGTGACCTGCACGCCTGCCACGAGCATCGCCCTGAACTGGCGATGGTGGATTCGGCCAAGGGCATCACCAACTTTCATTCACCCAATGACATCATCGTGGATGCTTCCATGCCGGTCATGATTCGCAACGGCGGCAAGATGTGGGGTGCCGACGGCCGGCTCAAAGACGTTAAGGCGGTGATGCCTGAGAGCACCTTTGCCCGCATCTACCAGGAGATGATCAACTTCTGCAAGTGGAATGGCAATTTTGATCCACGGACCATGGGCACGGTGCCCAATGTGGGCCTGATGGCCCAGCAGGCTGAAGAATACGGCTCGCACGACAAAACCTTCGAGATCTCCGAGGATGGGATGGTCAACGTCACCGATCTGGCTACCGGCGAAGTGCTGCTGACCCAAAACGTGGAAGCGGGTGATATCTGGCGCATGTGCCAGGCCAAGGACGCTGCCATTCGTGACTGGGTCAAGCTGGCCGTGACGCGCGCCCGCAACTCCGGCATGCCGGCCGTCTTCTGGCTCGACCCCTACCGCCCGCACGAGAACGAACTTATCCACAAAGTCAAGACCTACCTGAAGGACCACGACACCAGCGGGCTGGACATCCAGATCATGTCGCAGGTGCGCGCCATTCGCTACACGATGGAGCGTGCGATCCGTGGTCTGGACACGATCTCGGTGACCGGCAACATCCTGCGCGACTACCTGACCGACCTGTTTCCCATCATGGAGCTCGGCACCAGCGCCAAGATGCTGTCCATCGTGCCTTTGATGGCCGGGGGCGGTATGTACGAAACCGGTGCTGGCGGCTCTGCGCCCAAGCACGTGCAACAGTTGGTTGAAGAGAACCACCTGCGCTGGGATTCGCTGGGTGAATTCCTGGCTCTGGCCGTCAGTCTGGAAGACCTGGGCATCAAGACCGGCAATGAAAAAGCCAAGATCCTGGCCCGGACGCTTGACGCTGCTACCGGGAAACTGCTGGACAACAACAAAGGACCGTCACCCAAGACCGGTCAGTTGGACAATCGTGGCAGCCAGTTTTACCTGGCCATGTACTGGGCGCAGGAATTGGCGGCACAGACGGCAGACAGGGATCTGCAAACCCACTTCGCACCGCTGGCGAAGTCTCTGGCTGACAACGAGCAGCAGATTACTCAAGAGTTCAAGGCCGTGCAGGGCAAGCCTGCGGACATTGGCGGCTACTTCCTGACAGACAAGCAAAAAGTGAACGATGTGATGCGCCCAAGTGCAACTTTCAATGCAATATTGGCAGCAACCTGCGCATGAGAGGAAAGTAGGGATCGGCACGGCCGCTCCCTCCATTCGCCTAGGCCTGCTCCATAGATAACAAGACCCCAAATTATTGAGAGTTCCATAATTCATGACATCACCACAGGGTAGCCTGCATCCAGCAAGCGGCAATGATCGAGGGACGCTTCTGGGCGCTTTTGAGCTTGTTGCGCGCGGTCGTGTGCAACTCGGTGAGGTTGTTGGGACAGTAG
>CAIVLG010000175.1 GCA_903906695.1 uncultured beta proteobacterium
CATCTCGGACTGCATGCGTGACAAGATCGTGAGCGGCAAGCGCCTGGGCGCCGTGGCCGGCGCGGGCTACGACACGGTGGCCATCGCCGACAGCATCCAGGTGGGCGACTTTTCCATGGCCTTGGCCACCATCGGTGCAGAGACCCGGGAACGGCTGCAGGCGATCCTGAAAGCCAAGAAGCTCGATGCGCTGATGGAAGTCAGGAACCCGTTCGACATCAACCCGGCGGCGGACGACGATGCGCACCTGCTGTGCATCGAGGCCATGGCCAGCGCGCCGGAAGTCGACTCGGTGGTCGCCGGACTCGACCCGACCTCGCCCGTGGTCAGGTCTCTGCAGAAGAGCGCGCGGCCGGGCTACGACATCGACAGCCCCGAGAGTATTGTCCAGACCCTGCCGGCGCTGGTCGCTTCCTGCCCCAAACCCATTGTGGCCTTCATTGACGGAGGCGCGCTGTTCGACCCGATGGCTGACAAGCTGATGGCACAGGGCGTCTGCATCTTCCGCTCCAGCGAGCGCGCCACACGGGCACTGGTCCGCTATACCGAGGCGCGGCTTCGTGCGGCGCGCTTGCGTGGCGAAGCAACGGCGGGCTGACCCTGACTTGTCATTGCGGGCCCGACCCGCAATCCATCGAGTCCGCTTTGCGCTGCGCTATCATGGCGGCAACACAAGGTGCCGGGACCATGAGACCCGCACCCAGACAATCGCCAGCATAGGCGACAAGATAACGAGGGACGATCATGATTTCCTGTTCAAGAGCAAAGCGACAAAGCCAGTCTGCGTGCTGCCTCGCGCCTGCCGCAAGGGCTCGCCTCTGGTGGCGGGCTTCCTGTATATCCCGTCGTTTAGCTTGGGAATCGCAGGATAGGCGCTCGGCTGCATTACGTTAGTCGTCGAAAACACCGTTCTGCGCCACCCTCAGGAACCTTGACTATGGAACTACTGGCTCTCATCTTGATCGTCGGTGCCCTTTGGGGCGGATACAGGGTCGGCCTTGATGCCGGGCGCACCCAAATCCTTGAAGCCCAGTCGCAGTCCATCAGAGCAGCAATCTCAAGTGAGAGTGAGTTCTTCCGAAAGACAGGCATTCACGGCGCATATCTGCTTGAGGGTCATGAGTACAGATCACCAGCTGACTACGTGATCGTCAAGTCCTCCGACCTCGAGGGCGTACTCGCCCGTGCTACTCGGGATCGTGTGAATGAATCCGAAGCGTAGGCTGAAACGTCAGGTCAAAGGCAAAGAGGAGCCGGAAGGCTTCCTCCGCCTTGCGCGCGAGTTCGTTGCCGCGGGTCAGCTTGTCTTAAACCGAACGAATGAAGTCTCGTTTCCGGCATACTTCCTTTTCGGCCGCGCAATTGAACTGTCTCTCAAAGCCTTCCTTCTCCGCAGCACGCTGAGCATCGACGTTCTGAGTAGGGCGCCCTATGGTCACAACTTGGTGAGCCTCCTTGAGACAGCAATCAACGATGGGCTTGCGAACGTCGTCGCCCTTTCCGCACAAGAACAAGCCACCATCCAATTGCTCAGCGACGATTACACAGACAAGCGTTTTGAGTACCCGGTAGCAGGAGCAACGTACCATTTGCCACTTATCAGCGAAACGGATCAAGTTGCCATGAAGCTGCTACGTGCAATGGAGGCACCGCTTGGCAGCACGGATGGCGACGCCTAACCATTTCATCGAGCGGCCGTTCCAAAGGCCACTTCGCACCCTTTGGCACGCCGCTCATGTCAAACTTTCGGCATCATGAAACCTGCCCTCTCCGTAGCCATACCGGCGCACAACGAAGAGAAATACATCGGGCGGTGCATCCAAAGTGTCGCCTTGTCTGCCGGCTTGGCTGACCAGCAGGTGGAAGTTGTGGTGGCGCTCAATCGATGCACAGATCGGACGCGAGAGATTGCGCAGTCTCTGGGTGCTCGTTGCGTTGTCAATGACACGAAGTGCATTGCGGCGGTTCGGAATGCCGCTGTGCGTGCGACGTCAGCGCCAGCCATCGCTACGCTTGACGCTGACAGTTGGATGTCGCCGAAAACAGTCTCAGCCATTCTGAAGCACGTCACCGATTCTCGGTACGTCGGCGGCGGGACCGTCACCTGGCCCGAGCGAGTGTCGACAGGAATCCTGTTCAGCCTGATGGCGGTGGCGCCGTATGTAATCAAGCGCGGCGTATCGGCCGGAATGTTCTGGTGCTCCCGGCAGTCGTTTGAGGCCGTCGGTGGTTTTGATGAGTCACTTGTCAGCGCCGAAGATGTCGATTTCGCGCTGCGTCTTCGAGCCTACGGCCGCGCGTGTGGCAAGCGCTACGGCACGATTTGGCGGCACGGTATTACGACCTCGTGCCGCAAGTTTGACCAGTTTGGAGACTGGTATCTTTTTCGAAATCCGCGCCTTGTGAAGGAGATCTTCGAGGGCACCAACAGGCGCGCAGCCGATCACTTCTACTACGACATTCGGCGATGACGCCCACCCGCTGGAATCGCGTGGCACTGGATGCCGGAGCACGTCCGGCATGACACTCGCGCTCAGGCAGTGGCCGCCTTGCGGCCACCGATGCCCAGGTAGGTTTCGATAATGCGCGGATCGCTCGCCAGTTCGCTCGACTTGCCGGTCAGGGCAATGCTGCCCATCTCCAGCACGTAGGCCCGGTCTGCCACGGCGAGCGCGGCGCGCGCGTTTTGCTCGACCAGCAGGATCGAAACGCCGTGCTGACGCAGGCTCACCACCACCTGCAGCACTTCACGCACGATGTTGGGCGCCAGACCCAGCGATGGTTCATCGAGCATCAGCAACTTGGGTTTGGCCATCAGTGCGCGGCCAATCGCCAGCATTTGCCGCTCGCCGCCGGACAAGGTCGAAGCCATTTGCGTACAGCGCTCGGCCAGTCGCGGGAAGATTGCGTAGACCTCTTCCCGACACGCGGCCTGGTCGCGTACGCCCTGGCGCCAACGCGAAAAGCCACCGAGCAACAAGTTGTCCTGCACCGACATTTCACCGAACAGTTCGCGCCGCTCGGGCACCAGGCCGGCGCCACCGCTGACCAGTGCATGAACTGTGGGTCGACGAATCAAGTTGCCGCCGAGCCAGATTTCACCGCTGCTGGGCAATAAGCCCATGGCAGCCGACAGCAGTGTCGATTTGCCGGCGCCATTGGGTCCGATGACGGTGACGATCTCACCCGGCTGGACCAGCAGATCGACCTGGTGCACCGCCTCGACAACGCCGTAACAGACACTCAGGCGTTTGAGTTCCAGCAGCGGCGTTGTCAGTCTGACCCCCGCGTTCGGCACTGTCGTGTCCTCTCTGCCCCCCGAGGGCGCGTCCGCTTGCTTGGGGCGGCCCGGCGCGGCGCTCATGCCTGCAACCCCGCATCGACACCGCCCAGATAGGCCTCGACCACTTTTGGATTGACTTGCACCTCGGCCGGCGAGCCGTGCGCAATCACTTCGCCAAACTCCAGCACCGTCACGCGATCAGCAATGTTCATCACGAATTCCATGTCGTGCTCCACCACCAGAATGGCCATGCCCTCGTCGCGCAATTGCATCAGCAGCTGACCCAGGGCCTGCTTGTCCATGTACGGCAGACCCGCCGCAGGCTCGTCGAGCAGCAGCACACTGGGTTGCCCGGCAAGCGCCCGCGCAATCTCCACAATGCGTTGTTGTCCCAAGGCCAGCGCACCGGCCATTTCGTGCATTTGCGCTCCCAGGCCACAGCGCTCGATCTGACGCCGCGCCTCGCCCAACAGAGCTGCTTCTTCGTCCCGGTCCAGGCGCAACATGGCCGCGATCCAGCCGCTGCGACCGCGCAGGTGCGCGCCCAGGGCCACGTTGTCAAGCACGCTGCGGTTGCCCAGAATCCGCACATGTTGAAAGGTGCGCCCGAGGCCGCCTGCCGCAAAGGCCCGCGAGGACAGGCCGCGCATGTCGGCGTCCAGCAGACGGACCGACCCTGAAGTGGGGTCATCGACACCTGAGATCATGTTGAAGAAAGTGCTCTTGCCAGCGCCGTTGGGGCCAATCAGGGCATGGACTTCACCGGACCGAACATCCAGATTCACATCGTGATTGGCGAGCAGGCCGCCAAAGCGTTTGCAAATATTGCTTGCACCCAAGACGATCCGGCCTCGTTCTGGCAGCTTGCGCGCGGCGAGATGGCCGGCTGCGCCCTTGTTCCGCACGGTCGGCGGCCTCAGGTAAGGTCCGAAGAACTGTGCCAGATTGGGCCACAAGCCCTCCGAGAAGCGCTGCAAGACCAGCAGCATCAACAGACCGAATACGATCACTTCGAAGTTGCCACTGCTGCCCAGCAGAGTCGGCAAAATGTCCTGCAGATACTGCTTCATCAGAGTGATCAAGGCTGCGCCCAGCACGGCGCCCCACAAATGACCAGCCCCCCCGACAACCGCCATGAAGAGGTATTCGATACCGATGTTTAAATTGAACGGCGTCGGATTGACGAAGCGTTGCAAGTGCGCGTACATCCAGCCCGACAGACTTGCCAACAAGGCCGCCAGCACAAACACCTTGATGCGGTAGCGGGCGGTGTCGACACCCATGCTCTCGGCCATGACTCGACCGCTTTTTAGCGAGCGAATGGCGCGGCCCTCGCGGGAATCCAGCAGGTTGTGCAGGGCCCACAGGGTCAGCAGCAACACCGCCCAGGTTAAGAGACCCAGCTCACGCACCGAACGCAGTTCAAGTCCACCCAGGGACAAGGCCGGCAACCCCGCAATGCCGGTATGACCGCCGAGAAATTCGAGATTGCCAAACAGGAAATAAAGACTCAAGCCCCAGGCGATGGTGCCCAGCGGCAGGTAGTGTCCCGACAGGCGCAGCGTGACCTCTCCCAGACACCAGGCCACCGCAGCGCTCAGCAGCAGCCCCGCGACCAGCCCGATCCAGGGCAGCGCGCCGGATGCCGGCGCCAGACCGAGCAAGCTCGCGGCAGCAGGCGCGGTACAAAACCAGGCGGTCGCGTAAGCACCCAAACCAACAAAGGCCGCCTGACCAAACGAGGTCATGCCGGCTACGCCGGTCAGCATCACGAGACCCGCCACGACCAGCGCATAGAGGCCGATGTAGTTGAGCATTGTGATCGTGAATTCGGGCAGAAAACCCCAAGCCACGAGCAACAGCGCGACGGCCAGCAGCGTGAATTGCCGTCGCGTCATTCCTCGTCCTCAACGTGATGACTGTTGAGCGAGCGCCATAGCAGGACCGGAATGATCAGTGTGAAGACAATGACCTCCTTGAAAGCACTGGCCCAGAACGACGAGAACGATTCGAGCAGGCCCACCAACAGCGCGCCGGCCAACGCCAGCGGGTAGCTGATCAAGCCACCGATGATGGCCGCCACAAAGCCTTTCAGCCCAATCAGAAAACCGGTGTCGTAATAGACCGTGGTCAGCGGCGCAATCAGCAGTCCGGAAACGCCACCGATCAGCGCCGCCAGCGCAAAACTAAGGTCGCCCGAGAGTTCGGTCGGAATGCCCATCAGTCGTGCGCCAACCCGGTTCATGGCGGTTGCGCGCAGGGCCTTGCCGATGATCGTGCGCTCGAAAAACAGGAACATGAAGATCACCAGCAAGCTGGCCACACCGACCACCACCAGCGACTGGCCGCTCACGGGAATGCCGCCCAGATCCAGTCGAAGTTCCGAAAATGCCGTGGTCCGAAAACCCTCGGCACCAAAAAAAAGCAGGCCCAGGCCGACCAGCACACCGTGCAGTGCGACCGAGACAATCAGCAGCGTCAAGACCGTGGCGTGCGCCAGCGGCCGATAGGCCAGACGGTACAGCAAAGGCCCCAACGGCGTAATCATCAGCAAGGTGGCCGCCGCCTGCCCCGTCATCGACGTCGGTGCAAAAAGAAAAACAACAACCAGGGCGAGCAGCGGCATCAGGACCGCCCAGACGGCGGTGGACATCCAGTCGACCGCGACACCGCGTTGGTGCCGGAACACCTCCACCACCAAAGTAAGCGCTGCCAGCGCCAGCAGCAGCCACAGGGTGCCTGGCGCGCGACCCGCTTGCAGCAGCGCCATGGTCAGCGCACCCAACGCAACAAATTCGCCTTGCGGGATGAAGATCACCCGCGTGACCGAAAACACCAGCACCAGCGCCAGCGCCATCAGGGCATAGACCGCTCCATTGACGACGCCATCCTGCGCCAGCAGCAAGGCGACCTGACTGTCCATCAGGGCTGGTATTTCCAGGCGCCAGCCTCGATCTTGACCATCACGCGAGCACGCTGGTCAAGACCCAGATGGTCGTTGGCCGACATGTTGAAGACCCCATGCGCACCGGCCACTTCTTTCACTGTCTCCAGCGCATCACGCAGAGCCGCCCGGAATTCGACGGTGCCCGGCTTGGCTTTCTTCAGCGCCGGTCCAACCGCCGCTTCCATCAGCTTGCCCGCATCCCAGGCGTGTCCGCCGAAGGTGGAGACAGACCCGGCGCCGTTCGCCTTTTCATACTTGGCAACGTAGTCTTGTGCAGATTTTTTCAAAGGATGGTTGGCCGGCAACTGTGCCGCCACCAGCACCGGGCCTGACGGCAGGAAAGTGCCTTCCACATCCTTGCCACCAACCCGCAGAAAATCGTTGTTCGCGACGCCGTGCGTTTGGTAATACTTGCCGGCATAGCCGCGCTCTTTCAGCGCGCGCTGCGGCAAGACGGCTGGCGTGCCGGAGGCTGCAACCAGCACGGCATCGGGCTTGGCGGCAACGATCTTCAGCGCCTGCCCAGTGACCGATGTATCGGTGCGGTTGTAGCGCTCATTGGCAACGATTTGAATATTCTTGAGGGCCGCAACCTTGCTGAATTCCTGGTACCAGCCTTCGCCATAGGCATCAGAAAAACCAATGAAGCCAACCGTTTTGACGCCGCTGTCCGCCATATGAGCAACGATCGCCAACGACATCATGATGTCGTTTTGTGGCGTCTTGAAAACCCAACGTTTTTTGGCATCCTGAGGCTCCACAATGCGGGCCGATGCGGCCATCGAAATCATCGGCGTCTGCGACTCAGCCGCGACATCAATCATTGCCAGAGAATTGGGCGTGGTGGTCGAACCGAGCAACACATCGACCTTGTGCTCGTTGATCAGTTTGCGGGCGTTGGTGACTGCTGCCGTGGTGTCCGAGGCGTCGTCGAGCACGATGTAGTTGATCTTCTGTCCGGCAATGGTGGTGGGCATCAGCGCGATCGTGTTCTTTTCCGGAATGCCCAATGATGCGGCGGGGCCGGTTGCCGATACGGTAACGCCCACGTTGATGTCGGCGTGGGCCAGCGAAGCGAGTGCCAGCGCGGCCAGCAGGGGCAGGGTTCTTTTGAAGATCATTGTCTCTCTCCGGTTAATAATGATTTGGAAGCAGATCGTGTGCGGCGGCTTGCAGGGGGCGTCACCGGGTCAAGCCGCACGGCACCCGGTTCAGCCGAAATTTCACTAAATATGCTACGCAATGCAACATCTTAAACAAGACAGCCGGCCCCCGGCCCCGGGGTTTACCAGCAAACTCTGGAAAAAATGAGGCTCACTTGACCTGCGGCAATACGGCCGTGGCTTCCAGTTCGATCTTGCCTGGGCTGTCGAGCAGGTCTGACACAAAGATCATGCTCATCGCCGGATAGTGCGTGCCCATGCGTTGGCGCCAGATGCTGCCCAGTTTGGGTCGCGCCGCGAGATAAGCGGGCTTGTCGCAGCAGTAAACCGTCATGCGGCAGATGTGCTGGGCACCGGCGCCCGCGACTTTCAGTACTTCCAGCAAGTTGGCCAGCGCCTGATCGAACTGGGCTGCAATGTCTTCCGACTGAAAGTGCTGCTCGGCATCCCAGCCCACCTGCCCGGCCACGAAGACAATGCGCCCGGCATCAACCGCGATACCGTTGGCATAACCGATCGGCGGCGCCCAGCCTTCGGGCAGAAGTACTTGCAACGATGCCTCCGTCTGTGCGCGTCCAATCGGCATCGGAATCAGTCGTCGTAGCGCGGCGGATCGGGGTCTTCGGCCCAGTTGCCATCGGGCTGCGGCACCTTCAGCATCCAGGCCTTCACCAGTTGCACGTGTTCGGCCTCTTCCTGCTGCAACTCAAGCGCCGCCTTGCGCACCGATTCGACTGCAGCCATGCTCGCCAACCGGGCGAAAAAGCGCTCGGCGCGTTCTTCATTGGCCAGCGCCAGTTGCAAAACGTGCCAGGGGCGCATCAGATAATGAACCTCGTCAATCGGCGCCGACTCGGGTGTCTCGAAACCCTCAAACAGCGGTGATCTCGGGGCCGACCTGGGCACTTCCTTCCATCCCATCTCGGCCATGATCTGGGTCGCGTGCTTGCCTTCGATGACGGCCATCTTGCGAAACCACTCGACCACTTCCACGTTGTTATGGGTTTCCATCATGTCGGCGAACTCGTTGTAGCGCTGCGCCGCGTCAAGTTCCATCTGCAGCGCTTGCGCCATGAAGTCTTCGAGCGTTGTGGGCAACTGTCCAGTCCCCGATGCAGTTGTTGGATTCATAGTGCAAACTCCGCTTCAAGTTCGGCCACGCTCACACGCGGCTGGCGTACACATGCCGGGTAGGGAGCCCGGTCTCCCGCGTAGAGGACGCCGATGTTGAGGCCATCGTCGGTCATCAAGCGGCGTGCGGCCTTTGCTGCATCATCGGTGGCAGCCACTTCGGCCGCGCGCACCGTCTTGCGCCAGTCGCGCTGCTCGGGGCGGAAAGTGACGCAGGGACTCAATATCTCGACAAAAGAAAAACCCGGATGCCGCATCGCCTTGGCGATGGTGTCTGCCGTGCCGTTCAGGTCACCGGCGAAAGCGCGCGCCACGAAGTTGGCGCCCGACGCGAGCGCCACTACCAGCGGGTTGAAGACGCGTACACCGGTGCCGCCGGGTGAGAGCTTCGAATCCCAATCGGGTTCCGTGGTGGGTGAAGGTTGTCCCTTGGTCATGCCATAGACATGGTTGTCCATCACCAGATAGGTCATATCAACATTGCGTCGGCAGGCGTGCAAAAAATGGTTGCCTCCGATCGAATAGCCGTCGCCGTCGCCGCCGGCCACCAGCACCTGCAAATCGGGCCGCGCCACCTTGAGGCCGGTGGCTGCCGCCAGCGAGCGGCCATGCACTCCATGAAAGCCGTAACAGGTGGTGTAAGCCGGGATGCGTGACGAACAGCCAATGCCGGAGACCACTGCACAATCCTTGGGTGGTACGCCCATGATGGCCAGTGCTCTGGTGACCGAACTGAGCACGGTGTAGTCGCCACAGCCCGGACACCAGATCGGCTTGTAGGCGGACTTGAAATTGGCGGCGGTCAGGCCGACTGTTACCGGTGCTTCGACCGAGTCGGCTTCTTCGTTCACGGTTACGTTCATTTTGCATTCCTCCATTCAAGCAAAGCCGTCAATAACTCTCCGGGACGCAAAGGCAGAGGCCCCGGTCGATGGTAGCTCGCTGGTGGCGCTGGAAAGTCATACCAGGCGCGCAGGTAACGGTACAACTGGGCACCGTGGTTCTGTTCCACCACGATGACCCGCCTGGCACCCTTCAATGCAACCGCCATTTGCTGCGGCTGCGCCGGCGCCAGCAATCGCAAGACGATCAGCCGAAGGCCAACACCCATGGTCTGGGCACGCGCTATCGCCTCGCGCACCGGGTTCGATGCGGAGCCGAAGGTAATCACCACCGCATCAGCGTCGCCCTCGATGTCAGCCCAATAGGCCCCGTAGTCATGCAACGCCAGTTTGCGCTGACGTTTGTCGAGTTGCAGCACATGGTCCTTGGACTGGCTACTGGGGATCCCGGCTTCGGAGTGCTCCAGGCCGTCCGCCGTGTAACTCACGCCCTCGGTGCCGGGAATGGCCATCGGCGAGATACCTGATTCGGTATTGCGATAGCGTTTGTAATCGGGCGTGTTGGCCGTCGCCTTGAGCCGCTGCGCCGTCATGCCACTGTCGTCCGGTCGGTCGATGATGGCACGTGACTGGCCCATGTACTGATCGGACAGCACTATCGCCGGGGCTTGCAGCGCTTCGGCCAGATGCACGGCCCACTGCGTGGCACCCAGACAATCCGCAATCGAAGTCGGCGCCACCACCAGCCGTGGTGCATCGCCGTGAAGACCGCTCACTGCAAAAGACAAATCGCTCTGCTCGCTCTTGGCCGGAATACCGGTGGAAGGTCCCCCGCGCATTACGTCGACCACCACAATCGGCACCTCGGCGGCAACCGCCAAACCAATTGCCTCGGTCATCAAGGCCAGGCCCGGTCCGGCCGTTGCGGTCAGTGACGGCACGCCACCATAGGAGGCGCCAATGATCATGTTGATGGAAGCCAGTTCGTCCTCGGCCTGCAACAGGGTTCCACCGACCTCGATCAGCTTGGGCGCCAGCCACTCCAGCACCTCGGTCGCCGGCGTGATCGGGTAGGCCGCGCAGAAACGCACGCCGCCCCGGACGGCACCAAAACCGGCCGCCTCGTTGCCACTTATCAGCCAGCGCTTCTTGTCACCGGGAAGACCCGCAGCCAGCCGCGCCATCGGGCCGCCATTTTTCGCCAATATTTCAGCAACACCCGCTGCCGCCTCGGCACCTACCGCCACGGCCTTCAGATTGGCATCCAGCGTGTCAGGCTTCTTCCACGATTCGCGCACCGCGTCCTGCAGCGCCTGTACAGGCAAGCCGGCCAAGGTCCCTGAAATACCCAGCGCCAGCATGTTGATCCAGCAGCCGGGAATCTCCTTGGCCATCTTCTTCAGGCTCAAGGGAACATAACGAGCACCGGTCGCCTTGAACACCTCGGGCGCTTCGCCTTCATCCGGATCGCCAATCAAGACACTACGCGGTCCCAACACGATCTCGTCGGCAAAGCGGTTCACGTTCTGCCAGTCGATCGCCAGCAGCAGATCAAAGCCATCATCCAGCGAACTCATTGGCTGCGGCCCGAGGCGCACCAGGGCAGCCGCCTCGCCGCCCCTGATTTGTGGTCCGCTGGTGCGCACCATAAGACCATAGGCGCCGGCCTTGGCCGCCGCTGCCAGCAATACCGTGCCGGCTGTCATGACACCGCTGCCGCCGCTGCCCGCCAGTGCAATCGAGACACTGGTCAGTGCGATTGTTGTTGCTTGCAAGTTCTTCTCCTAAGTTCAAAAGCCTTGTGGGACAGCTCGCTGTCTGCAAGTTCTGTGCCCAATAGTTCCGGATAGTTTAGTTTGACGCAGATCAGCGATCTTTCAGTAGATTCTGAAAGTTTTTTTGCAATGATGGTAATTAGGTACTATTATGCAATAATGGCCTTCGCAAGTGTTTCAGTCAAGGCTGAAAGCATGCAAGAAGACCACTCTGTTGAACCCTGAGCAGGAGACAAAAATCATGAGCATTGACGCCTACCGCTGGCAAATGAACAAGCCCAGCGCACCGTTCGAACGCGTCGCGTTTGGCGCAAACCCTACATCCGGCGAAGTGGTGGTGGCGATTGCCGGTTGCGGCGTCTGCCATACCGACCTCGGTTACTACTACGATGGTGTGCGTACCAACTCTGCCCTGCCGCTGACCCTGGGGCATGAGATCAGCGGTCGCGTGGTGGCAGCCGGCACCGGTGCGCAAGGCTGGCTCGGCAAGGCGGTGATCGTGCCGGCCGTGTTGCCCTGTGGCGAGTGCGATCTGTGCCAGCGCGGCCTGCAGCCGATCTGCCGCTCGCAAAAAATGCCAGGCAATGACATTCAAGGCGGCTTTGCCTCGCACATTGTGGTGCCCGGTCGTGGCCTGTGCGAAGTCGACGAACAGCGCCTTGCCAGCATCGGTTTGAATCTGGCACAGGTTTCCATCGTCGCCGACGCTCTGACCACGCCTTACCAGGCGGTGCGTCGTGCCGGCGTCACACCCGGTAGTCTGGCGATTGTGATCGGCGCTGGCGGCGTCGGCGGCTACTGCGTTCAGGTGGCGCGCGCCTTCGGTGCGCAGGTGGTGGCGATCGACGTCGATGACGAAAAGCTTGCGGCCATCGCAGCGCATGGCGCGTCGCTCACGCTCAACGCCCGCAACCATGATGCCAAGGCCTTGAAGGCGGCAGTAAGCGCTTTCGCCAAACAGAACGGCCTGCGCAACACCGAGTGGCAAATTTTCGAGTGCTCCGGCACCGCCGCCGGGCAGCTTTCCGCCTTTGGCCTGCTGGTGCATGGCGCCACCCTGTCGGTGGTTGGCTTCACCATGGACAAAGTCGAGATTCGCCTTTCGAACTTAATGGCCTTCGATGCGCGTGCCATGGGCAACTGGGGCTGCCCGCCCGAATACTATCCGGCCGCACTCGGTCTGGTACTCGATGGCAAGGTGCAGCTGGCACCCTTTGTCGAAGAACATCCGCTCGACAGCATCAACCAGGTCTTTCCCGCCGTGCATCACCGCGAGATCAAGCGGCGTGTGGTGCTGACACCCGCTGCCTGAGGGGATACGCAATTGCCGAAATACCCCTGTCATGCCGGACCTGATCCGGCATCCATGCAGTCTGCTGCACTGGATTGCGGGTCAAGCCCGCAATGACAGCCCTCTTACCCGCAATGACAGACCCAATCAAGTTAACTTAAGGAGCACACCCATGACACGCGACTTCAAGAATCACGACCTGGTCGATGACATTTCCAAACCCGGCGTCAAATATGAAAAACGGTCGGCACGCATGCCCGATGGCAGCGTGGTCGCCGGACTGTTCAACGCCTGGATCACGCTGGACAACCCGAGCCAGTACAACTCCTACACCACCGATATGGTCAAGGGCGTGATCCTGGCGATGCGCGCTGCTGCCAACGCACGCGACGTGGTCTGCGTCGTCTTCACCGGCGCTGGCGACAAAGCCTTTTGCACCGGTGGCAACACCAAGGAATACGCCGAGTACTACGCCGGCCATCCGCAGGAATACCGCCAGTACATGCGGCTGTTCAACGACATGGTGAGTGCCATCCTGATGTGCGACAAGCCAGTGATCTGCCGTGTCAATGGCATGCGGATCGGCGGCGGCCAGGAGATCGGCATGGCCTGCGACTTCTCGGTGGCCCAGGATCTTGCGCGCTTTGGTCAGGCCGGCCCCAAACATGGTTCGGCACCGATCGGCGGCGCCACCGATTTCCTGCCGGTGATCGCCGGCGCCGAGCGCGCCATGGCCGCCTGCGTGCTGTGCGAGCCGTTCTCGGCGCACAAGGCGAGCTGGATGGGCATCCTGACCGATGTCGTGCCGGCGCTCAAGGTGGACGGCAAGTTCGTTGCCAATCCACTGGTGGAGACCAAGCAGATGGTGGACGACCATGGCCGCTTCTGCTTTGGCGAACCCAAGACCGGCGAAGCGCTGAAGGAAGCCAAGGCCCTGATGGCGCGCGGCACGGTGGACCTGTCAATGCTCGATGCGAAGGTCGAGGAACTCTGCGCCAAGATCCTGTTGACCTTCCCGGATTGCACGACCAAGACACTGGAAGAACTGCGCAAGCCCAAGCTTGAGGCCTGGGACAAGAACAAGGAAAATTCGCGCGCCTGGCTGGCGCTGAACATGATGACCGAAGCGCGCGCCGGTTTTACTGCCTTCAACGAAGGCACCAAGGACGACCGTGAAGCCGACTTTGTCTTGCTGCGCCAGAAGCTGGCAGCCGGTGAAAGCTGGGTTGGTCCGCTGCACGATTCGATTCAGCCCAAGGCCAAGCGCAAGGGTTGAGCGCAATGCTTGCAGGATGTGTCATTGCGGGCCTGACCCGCAATCCATGGATCCCGGCCTGCGCCGGGATGACAATCTTTTTATGGAAGTCCTCATGACCGAAAGCTCTCCTCTCAAAATCTGGCTCGAACGAGATGGCGCACTGCTGCGCCTGCGGCTGGACCGCCCCAAGGCCAACATCGTCGATGCCGAGATGATTGCGACCCTGCAGGCAGCCTTTGATGCACATCGCACGTCACCGGGTTTACGCGGCGTACTGCTCGATGCAACGGGACCGCATTTCAGCTTTGGCGCCAGCGTCGAAGAGCATCTGGCCGATCGCTGTGCCGCCATGCTGTCTGCACTGCATGCGCTGATCATCACCATGGTCGAGTTCCCGCTGCCGATCCTGACCGTGGTACGCGGTCAGTGCCTGGGCGGCGGCCTGGAAGTGGCACTGGCTGGTGGCCCCATCTTTGCCACACCGGATGCCAAGCTCGGGCAACCCGAGATGAGCCTGGGTGTATTCGCCCCGGCCGCCTCCTGCCTGCTGCCCTACCGGGTCAATCAGCCGGACGCCGAAGACCTTCTTTTTTCCGGTCGCTCGGTCAGCGGCACCGAGGCCAAGGCCATGGGTCTGGTGCAGACCGTCGCCGACGACCCCGAGGCGGCGGCCCTGGACTATTTCGAGAAGCATCTGGCGCCGAAAAGTGCGGCCGCATTGGCTTGTGCCGTGGCCGCCGCGCGTGGACCGCTGATTCGCAACCTGCGCGAGCGGCTGCAGGAAGTCGAAACCCTTTACCTTGAACGCCTGATGAAAACCCACGACGCCAACGAAGGGCTGGCAGCCTTTCTGGCGCGTCGTGCGCCAAGCTGGACGCACGCGTGAGGGCGGCGGACCGTCTTGTGCAGGATTGATGGATAGAAACACCGTCTGAGAGAGGACCAGAAAAATGCGTTACGGAGAAATAGGCTTTGACCTGGAAGTGGATCTCACGCGAGGCAGCATCGACCGCGTAGAGACCGACCCGAACGATACCCGCCTATTCATGGGGGGCCTGGGAACCAACGCCAAGATCATGTGGGACCGGGTCCCGGCTGAGACCGACGCGTTCTCGCCCGACAACCTGCTGATCTTCAGCAGTGGCCTCTTGTGTGGCACTGCCGCACCAGGAAGCAATCGCACCATCGTCTCGACCATCTCACCCCAAACCAAGCTGATGGCGTACTCGATGATGGGCGGCTTCTTTGCACCAGAACTCAAATACGCCGGCTACGACAAGATCATTCTCAGTGGCAAGTCTGAAGAGCTGGTCTACCTCTGGATCAACAACGACAAGGTCGAGATCCGCGATGCGTCCCACCTCAAGGGTCTGGGTGCCACCGAAACCTCCGAGGCGATCCGCAAGGAATTGAAAGACCCTGACATCCAGGTGGCGGCCATCGGCCTGGCCGGCGAGAACCGTGTCTTCTTCGCCTCCATTGAGCAGGGACGCTCCAGTGCCAGCCGCGGCGGCATCGGTGCCGTGATGGGCGACAAGGGCCTGAAGGCAGTCGCCGTGCGCGGCACCAAGGACATCAACGTCGCCGACCCCGTCAAGTACATGGAACTGTGCGACGGCGTCCTGAAGTACATCAAGTATCGCGGCGAGCACCCGATTCAGGGTGTGCCGCCGATTCTGCAGGGGCTGGGCTCACCCCAGGAAATGGCCATCGTCGATGAGGAATGGCACACCACCAACTTCACCTGGGGCAATTCGCGTACCCGGCGCAAGGATTTCTGGACCCACGAAATCGAGCAGAAGTGGAAGGAAACCCAGGAGAACGTGCGCACGCGCCTGATCAGCTGCCACAACTGTCCGATGAAGTGCGGCGCCACCATCTCGGTGCCGGGTCTGCCGACCTACATGATGAAGTGCTATTCCAAGCTGACCTACACCATGGCAGCTTTCTCGGACCTCGACTTTGGTTTCAGGATCGCCCAAAAGGCCACCGAGTATGGCCTGGACGGATTCTCGGCACCGCAGGCGATGGCTTTCGGCCTGGAACTGCTGGAGGCCGGCATCCTGACCAAGGAAGACTTCCCCGGCATGCCCGACGACACCGAAGGACGCTTTTTTTACCTGCTGGAGAAGATGGTGCGCCGCGAAGGCATCGGCGACTACCTGGCCGACGGCACCTACTGGGCGGCCCGGCGCATCGGCAAGGGTGCAGAAAAGTACGATCACAACACCATCAAGAAACACGAGCAGCTTCCGCTCAAGCTCGGCATGCTCAATCCGGTCTATTACCTGATGTATTCGACCGGCGAGAAGATCAACATCACGCAGATCGAAGGCCAGTTCCCGCAGGAGCCCTTTGCCACCCGCGAATTGCGCGAAGAGTTCGTGAAGGACTGGTTCCAGGTGCCCGACGAGAAGTTCAAGAAGTACTACGTCGATTGGGAGCCACGCGGTGAAATGTCCAATCCCTACTACCCGACGGTCGAAGCCAGTTGCGAAATCGTCGACTGGATGGAGAAGATGCACTACATCGACGACGCGCTGGGCATGTGCGCCGGGCTCTCATCGTTCCCGCTCAAGCCCCCCTACCACATCCACAACTATGCGGAGTTTGTCACGGCCGGCACCGGCATCAAGATGAGCAAGGATGACGTGTGGAAGTCAGCAACGCGCACCCGGACCCTGATGCGCGCACTCAATGTGCGCCGTGGCATGCGCCGCGCCGACGACAAACCGCCGGAAGACCACTGGCGAAAGCGCTTCCCCGATCTGGAGAAAGAATTGTTGGACCAGTACTACAAGCTCAAGGGCTTCAACCAGCAGGGCATTCCGACCAGGGAATCGCTGCACGAGCTTGAAATGGACTTCGTCGCGGAGGAATTTGAGCAAAAGGGGATTTACAGCCATGGCTAAGGTCAAGAAAATCGTCAAGACGATCACCATCGACGCCGACAAGTGCAACGGCTGCAAGGCCTGCGAGGTGATCTGTTCTTCGTGGCACGCAACGCCGCGCTTCTCCAGCAACAATCCGGCGCGTTCACGCATCCGCATCGTGCGCCTGCCGCTGCGCGACATCTACCTGCCGGTCTATGCCGGCGAATACACCGAGTCGGAATGCACCGGCCGCGGCAAGTACATCCTGGACGGCAAGGAATACAACGAGTGCGATTTCTGCCGCGCCTCCTGCCCGTCGCGCGTGGCGTTCAAGGAGCCCGATTCGGGCCTGCCGCTCAAATGCGATATGTGCGAAGAGACCCCGGCGCTGGCCCAGCCTAAGTGCGTCGAGTGGTGCCATGCCGAGGCCCTGATCTTCGTCGAACGCGAAGAGGAAGTCGAAGACGACCAGCCCAAGCTCGGCGATGTCGAGATCGGCATCGGCGCGATGATCGACAAACACGGTTTGCAGCAAGTGCTCGACACCCTGGCCAGAATGTCCAAGGCCTGATGCATGGAGACCGTAGCCCCCCAAAAGGAAATCATCGATGCCATCAAGGCAGCCGGCGGCGATGCTTTCAAATCCTGTTACCAGTGCGGCATGTGCGACACCGTCTGCCCGTGGAGCAGGGTTTCCAAGTTCAGCATGCGCAAGGTGGTGCGCGAGGCCACCTTCGGCCTGACCGAGATCGACGGCGAGGACATCTGGCGCTGCACCACCTGCGGCAAGTGCCCGCAGGTGTGTCCGCGCGACGTCAAGCAGATCGAGTCTGGCGTGGCGCTGCGCCGCATCGCCACCGAATACGACGTCTTTGCCGGCAGCGCGTCCCCGATCCCGGGTGTAGCCGCCAGCCTCAGAGCCGAGGGCAATCCGTTCGGTGATGCGCGCTCAAAGCGAGCCGACTGGGCTACCGGCTTGGGCGTCAAGCGCTTCGAAGACGGTATGGAGATCCTGTACTCCCCGGGCTGCTATCTGTCGTACGACCCGCGTGGCAAAAAGGTCGCCAAGGCCACGGTCGAGATTCTGCAGGCGGCGGGTGTCGATTTCGGCATCCTCGGCACCGACGAGAGTTGCTGCGGCGAGAGCATCCGCAAGACCGGCGACGAGAAGCTGTTCAAGAGCCTGGCACGCAGCAACATCCGCAACTTCGTCGAAAACGGCGTCACCAAAATCCTGGTGTCATCGCCGCACTGCTATCACAGCTTCAAGAACGAGTACCGCGATTTCAAGGTGAATTTCGAGGTGATCCACATTACCGAGTTCCTGCACCAGCTGATCAGTGAAGGCCGGCTAAAGCTCACCAAGGAAGTCGCCAAGACCGTCACCTACCACGATCCCTGTTATCTCGGCCGCCACAACGGCGTCTATGACGAACCGCGCGAAGCACTGAGGAGCGTGCCCGGACTGCAGTTGAAGGAGATGACTGAGAACCGCAAGAACAGCTTCTGCTGCGGCGGCGGTGGCGGTCGCATCTGGATGGAGACGCCCAAGAAAGAACGATTCTCCGACCTGCGCCTGGAGCAGGCAGCCGTCACCGGCGCTCAGGTCATGGTGACGGCCTGCCCGTATTGCACGACCAATTTCGAGGACAGCCGCTTGAGTCGGCCCGATGGCGGTGCTTCCATCGAGATCAAAGACATTACCGAAATCATTCGCGAAGCAATTTAAGCGAGGACACAACAAGTGGAATTCGGACTCTTACAGCAGCAATGGAACACGCAGAACGTGCTTCGTCCGGCGGACGACAACATGGGCGACGTGATGATCATCGGCGGCGGCATCAGCGGCATCCAGTCCGCGCTCGACCTGTCGACCGATGGTTACAAGGTCTATCTGGTCGAGAAGTCGCCGACCATCGGCGGCAAGATGTCGCAGCTCGACAAGACCTTCCCGACCAATGACTGCTCGATGTGCATTGAGTCACCGAAGTTCATCGAAACCGACCGAGCACCCAACATCCAGCTGATGACCTACACCGATGTCGACAGCGTCGAGGGCCAGCCCGGAGACTTCACCGTCACGCTGTTGAAAAAACCGCGCTACGTCAACGCCGACAAATGCACGGGATGCACCGCCTGCGTCGAGCGCTGCCCGGTCAAGATCCCTGACCCGTTCAATCAGGACCTGTCGCTGAACAAGGCGGTGCACATCTACTTTGCGCAAGCCGTGCCGCTGGTCACTTACATCGACGACAGTTGCCTGTTCCTGAAGGACAAGACCTGCAACATCTGCCAGGCCGTCTGCGAAGTCGATGCGATCGACTTCAGTCAGAGGCCGGAGAAGGTCAAGATCAAGGTCGGCGCCGTCATCCTGTCGCCCGGCTACGAAACCTACAATCCTCTGCCGCGCAACGATTACGGCTACGGCGTGTTCAAGAACGTCGTCACCAGCATGGACTTCGAGCGCCTCCTGTGCTCGACCGGTCCGCATGAGGGGCAGATCCTGCGCCCCTCCGACAAGAAGCATCCGCACAAGATCGCCTGGATTCACTGCGTCGGCTCGCGTCAGGTGAATCCGGACGGCGCCAACAGCTACTGCTCTGCCGTATGCTGCTCGTACACGCAAAAGCAGGTGATCCTGGCCAAGGACCACCTGCCGGACATGCACGCCAAGATTTTTCACAACGACATTCGTTCCTACGGCAAGGACTTCGAGCGCTTCTACCAGCGCGCGCAGAATTTGCCCGACGTGCATTTCGTTCGCAGCTACGTCTCTGTCGGCAGCGAAGATCCGGTGACCGGTGATGTCTCGATCCGCTACACCACACCGGACGGCGTGGTCGAAGAGTTCTTTGAACTGGTGGTACTCTCGGTCGGCCTGGCGCCGCCCAAGGATGCCCAGCGTTTTTCCAAAGTCTTTGGCATCGAGCTCAACCAGCACGGCTTTTGCAAGGTCGAGCCGTTCAACCCGCTGCAGACCAGCCGGCCTGGCATTTTCACCAGCGGCGCCTTCCAGGGACCGATGGACATTCCCGAGTCGGTGATGGGGGCCAGCGGTGCTGGCGCCCAGGCCGCCAACCTGCTCAAGTCGCGTCGCGGCCAGCTTTCGACGGCCCGGGTCTATCCGGTGGAAAAGGATGTCTCGCAAGAGGAAGCCAAGATCGGTGTCTTCGTTTGTCGCTGCGGTGCCAACATCGGCAGCGTGGTCGATGTGCCAGCTGTCGCAGAGTACTCCCTGGGCTTGCCAGGCGTGATCCACGTCGAAGATTCGCTGTTCGCCTGCGCCACCAATACGGCCCAGGCGATCTCCGACACTATCCGCGACAAGGGGCTGAACCGGGTGGTGATCGCCGCTTGCACGCCGCGCACGCTCGAACCGCTGTTTCGCGACACCTTGCGCGAAGCTGGCGTTAACCAGTACTACATCGACATGGCCAACATCCGTGAGCACTGCTCCTGGGTGCACTCCAAGGAGAAGGAAGCCGCCACGGCGAAGTCCAAGGATCTGGTTCGCATGTCAGTGGCGCGGGTCGGCATACTCGAACCACTTGAAGAGTTTTCACTGCCGGTGGACAAGACCGTGATGGTGATCGGCGGTGGTGTCGCCGGCATGACCAGCGCCCACACCCTGGCCGAGCAGGGTTATGAGACCTACCTGATCGAGAAAGCCTCGGATCTGGGCGGCGTTGCCAACCGCCTGCACTACACCCTTGAAGGCATGGACGTCCAGACCTTCCTCAAGGACCTCAAGAAGAAGGTGTATCGGCACCCGAAGATCCACGTCATTCTGGATGCTTTGATACCGCATGTGGACGGCTATGTAGGCAATTTCACGACCACCGTCAAGTCCAAGGGCCGCGTGCGCACCATCAAACACGGTGCCGCCATCATCGCGACCGGGGCTGCGGAATACAAGCCAACCGAGTACCTGTACGGCAAGAGCGACAAGGTGATGACGCTGCTGGAGATGGAAGGCAAACTCGCAAAGCAGGAAGAAAAACTGCTGGCAGCCGAGAACGTGGTGATGATCCAGTGCGTCGGTTGCCGCAACGAAGACCGCAACTACTGCGCCCGCGTCTGCTGCAGCGGAACCATGAAGAACGCCCTGAAGATGAAGGCGCTCAAGCCCGATGTGGAAATCTACGTGCTGTTCCGCGATATCCGGACCTATGGCTTCCGTGAAGATTACTACCTCGAAGCGTCGCACCAGAATGTCAAGTTCATCCGCTACGAGGCGGACGACAAGCCGCAACTGGAAAGCGTCGAACAAGGCGGACGCAGCTTCATCCGCGTCACCGCGCTTGACCCGATTCTGGGCAAAAAGCTTGAGCTCGAAGCGGACGCCATCATTCTGGCCGCAGCCGTGATCCCTGCCGCCGGTTCCGCCGAGCTGGGGCGCATGTTCAAGGTGCCGCTCAGCCCGGACGGATTCTTCCAGGAAGCCCACGTCAAGTTGCGGCCGGTGGATTTTGCGGCGGAAGGCGTTTTCCTGTGCGGCACGGCGCAGTATCCGAAACACCTGTCGGAGACCATCACCCAGGCTTACGGTGCAGCGGGACGAGCGCTGACCTTGCTGTCAAACGACACAGTTGTGGCCTCGGGCGCGGTGTGCGCGGTGGCGGCCCGGGACTGCGTGTCCTGCGGCGCCTGCATCTCGGTCTGTACTTATGGTGCGATCTCGTTCGAGGACACGCCGCGCGGCAAGAAGGCGGTGGTCAATGCGGTGCTGTGCAAGGGCGACGGCCTGTGCGTCGCCAAGTGTCCGACCGCAGCCATCAGCCTTTCCCACTTCACGGACGACGAGGTGTTCGTCCAGATTGATGCCGCGTTGGCTGAGGTCTGAAAAGGCCAACTTAAGCGAGACAGAAATTTACGAATTCTCAGTGTTTGTCATTGCGGACTTGATCCGCAATCCAGGGATTCCCATCACTGGATCCCGGATCGAGTCCGGGATGACAGCCAAAGCCGTTATTTCACGTTAAGGTATCAATCAAGCATGGCCGCCCCTTCTGAATTCAAACCCGTCATCGTCGGTTTTCTGTGCAACTGGTGCTGCTACGGTGGCGCCGATCTGGCGGGCGTCTCGCGCTTCCAGTATCCGCCGTATCTGCGCGTGATCCGCCTGATGTGTTCGGGCCGGGTCGACTTGGAGTTCATCTTCCGCGCTTTTGCCAAGAAGGCGGACGCCGTGTTTATCGGCGGCTGCCATCTGGGCGACTGCCACTACAACCCCGAAGGCAATTACGACGCACTGGGCAACAGCTTTGTCGTCAAGCGCATCCTTGAGAACATCGGCATCAACCCCGACCGGCTGCGCCTGGAGTGGGTCTCCGCGGGCGAGGGCATACGCTTCGCCGAGGTCATGCACGAGTTCGGGGCCAAGATCAAAAGTCTGGGCCCTTTCGGTTCAAGCGAAGGCCGCGATGTTGCTGGTCTGCTGGACGGCCTTAAGGCGGCGACAGACCTGGTGCCCTATTTCAAGCTGGTCGAGCGCGAACGCTTCCGGGTGAGCAAACGGTCAGAGGCCGGTTACAAGGAATTCTTTGCCAGACCCGACTACGAACCGCTGTTCAAGGAACTGGTGCTGGACAAGCTGACCATGAGCCGCATCATGGGCGCTCTGCGCGCCGACGTGACGACGACCGATGCCATCGCGCACAAGATCGGCGTCGATGACTCGGAAGTCGCGCGGCATCTGCTCGCCCTCTCCGAGCAGGGCATCGTCCGTCTGAACGGCAATCAGGCACAAGTCGCGATGGCCGCCTGAAGAAGATGGAAATTTCAAATGTGTCGGC
>CAIVLG010000176.1 GCA_903906695.1 uncultured beta proteobacterium
CGGTTATTGGGGTCAGAGCCCAAATTCGCCGAGCCGAAGGCTCGCCCAGGGGGTGCGGCGCACAGCGCCGCAGCGTGGACTTGGGGTTTTGCCAAATTGGTGTCCCCAATAACCGAAAGAGGGGAGCTTCATGTAGCCGCGTGTTTAAAGAGTTGCAGTGCTTCTCTCAGGTTTTGACTGTTGGATTCAGTGAACCACCAGTTCGACGGTCTTTCCCGTACGCAAGAGCATCGTGACAAGCGTATCCAACGAAAAGCGGCTGAGCTTTTCATTGACCAGATCCGAGACACGCGGGCGTGAGACATCGAGAATCTCGGACGCGGCGACCTGGGTAAGTTTTTCGGATTGCATCCATTGGGCAATAGCAAATGCCGCATCCCTTTTCAATTTGTGCGACTTGGCAATGCGTGCATCGGCTTCTCTCAACATTGCCTTTGCTTGTTTCGGTGAAAAACCCAAATCGGCAAACACGTTACCGTCGGCGGGTGTGATGTGACCACTCTTCAGATCACTCTCTGCGTGCAAGGTTTTCATTTGGCTTTCCTTTCGATCAACACGGCGCCATACCGGCGCTTGGCAATATCCTTGTCGCCCTGCGATGTCTTGTTGGTCTTCTTCTGAAAAGAATGCAATACATACAGTGCCTCTTCGAATTTTGCGACATACATCGCTCGAAACCATCCATCAGCCGTATCCACAATGATTTCGTTTACGCCAGCCCCGATTTCGGGCATTGGTTTGAACTCATCAGGCTGATCCCCCGCTGGATCTTGCGCAGTTGATACCCAGCGCCGTGCTTTGCGTCATCGGGGAACGCTTGGAGGTCCTTGAGGGAACTTCCTCGCCAATCGATCAGTTTCATCATGAATGTATAAATAAGTATACGTTAAAATTGCGGTGCAACATGAAGAATCGCCGACCAAGGACTGACCACTGGAAATCACGCAGACCCAACGTCGGCTATGTGGAATCCAAGCCGGTGACCGTTGTTGGTCGAGCACCGATGGCTTGACGCTGGCGATACTGGCTGACCTGGGTTCTGGCGAGAAACTCTGACTCAAGGCCGATGAAGCTTCGCGGCCCGTCTTTGAAGCGGCCGCAATTGATGGCACCGTGGGCTCGTTCGGCTCTTGAGGCAGCCCGGCGCGCACCAGTTGAAAGCCGTTATCAAATGCAGCTCAAATGAATGTGGCTGGAGACACCGCAAAACGATTTGCAAGCGCTCGAACCTGGCGCACGTTGAGTTCCCGCTTGCCCGTCAGGATTTCCGAGACCACGCCCTGGCTACCGATTTCCGGCAGATCGCTCTGCTTGAGCCCATGCTGCTCCATGAGCAACTTCAAGGCTTGCAGACTCGTAGCTGGAGGCAGGGGATGGCGCTCGGTCTCGTAGTCCTCAATCAGGTCGCCGACGATGTCCACCAAGCCCATAGCCGCGTGTGACTCGTCGTCAGCGGCCTCATCCAGCAAGACCTCCAGCATGCTCACCATGCGCCGATAGTGGGCTTCATCGCGAATGGGCTCGATATCGGTCGCAGCGCGGAAGCTCTCCCAAGCCGGCAGCAGGTGCTTGACCTCAATGTGTGCATTCATGACTTCCAGACTCCTTTGTCATAGTCTCGATGACCGAGTACCGCCTTGATATAAACAATCTGTTTCTCAAACCGGATGTGGGCGATCAGCCGGTATTTGTTGCCGCCAATATCAAACACCGTCAAATCACCAACCTTGTCGATGGTGTTGAAAGCGGCTTTCAGTTCTGCCCAATTCGCAAACCGGTTCTTTTCGATCACACGGCGCCAGCCTTGCAACGGTTCGTCAGCTTGAGGATTTTCAATGGAGAAAGACCTTAGCGCGCTGTTGCTGATGATCTTCATTCGGCAAGTTTATCTCAAAATGAGATTGATCACGAATACAAGCCCTAGAGCCGCGATTTCATGCCCGGATCCCCCTGCGTTGCCCCGGTACACGCCAGGCGTGCATGGGCTTGCAGATAAGGGAGAACTTCGTGCAATGTTAGGATTTCCTTATGGCTGCACCTCCGAGCGAATTTGCCCTGTACTGCTGCGAGATGCTGAGCTCGGTAGGTGCTTGCGTGGCGCGGCGAATGTTTGGCGCTTATGGCATCAGTACCGATGGCTTGACGCTGGC
>CAIVLG010000177.1 GCA_903906695.1 uncultured beta proteobacterium
ATGGTGGTTTCTGGCGGAAATCCGCAAAAAACCCAAAGTCTGACTTTCGACGTTCAAATCGAGACCAGACTGAAACACCAAATCCAGCAAGTAAATCATTAGCTTACGACGCCCTTTTGTGGCAACGTTGGGACACTACTGATTTGGTACAAGAAAATCTGCCGCAAAGAGGAGTCCGTCAAACCCGTTTTTCAAGAATTGGCAGAACAAAGCGGTTGGATCAGGCGCTCAAGCAACTGGTTGCGAAGCTACAGTTGTGCGGATTCATCCACCTTGCTAACCAGCTAAGTGTAAAATGCGTCCGTTGCTGCAATTTGCTTACCTTTGCAGCAACTGTAGTCTGACACGTTCTGCGGCACCTTAAACGCCGTCCCTCGCACCCTCTTGGCCAATAGCACGGCCCTCCCGGTCGTCAAACTCCCCCAGCGGCGAGCTTCATCCCGGTCTCTTTCTTCTCCATGCGACCGAACCCATGACCTGGGCCAAGGGCCGGACTACTGTCTGGCGCATTGTTACCCGGTCCATCTGCTATTTGGTTTCGGCCACACAGCAGTTTCGTTGATCGGTCTTCTTAACCAAGACCATCATTCCCCCGCGTCGCGTTCGATTTTGAGCGTATGCGCATTTTTTGAAAGGCCCCAACAATGGGCAAGAAACTTTATGTCGGCAACCTTACCTATTCGGTGAGCGACGACTCCCTGCAACAATACTTTTCTGAATTTGGCACCATCGCATCGGCCAAAGTTATCATGGACCGCGACAGCGGACGTTCCAAGGGCTTCGGCTTCGTGGAAATGTCGAGCGACGCAGAAGCCAAGGCGGCAATCACTGGCATGAACGGCAAGGTGATCGACGGCCGTGGCATGACGGTCAATGAAGCCCGTCCAATGGAGCCGCGCACGAGCGGTGGCGGCTATGGCGGCGGTCGCAACAGCTACTGAAGTCTGCACCTCAGTTGAGAAGACCGGCCTCCTGGCCGGTTTTTCTTGCCCGATGCAGTTGTGTGGGGGAGGCGTTGTTGAAAAACGTGGGCTTGAACATGCAGTCCCGCGCCGGATTCTGAACCACATCACGCAATAGAATCCAGATAAATTGCATAGGGGGCACGTGTGAGATGTGATCAATGCCAGTATTGGCGCCGTCTTGATACCCAAGATGTGCCAGATTTGCTAACGGGTCGTTGCCATAGGTATCCACCCGCTGCCATTTACACGCCGCACGATTCAGCTAATGCCAAACGAGATGTTGGCGCTTGGTCCTTCCCCTTGGTTTATGCATCGGCGTGGTGTGGGGAATTCAAGATCATCGGTTAGATTTTCTCTCACGGCGCAGGTCTAAGTTGAACTGCGGTCACTCGGACGTTGACCGGCGGCTGGCTGGATCAGACACTAACCGGGCGCACACGACCGTCAGCTTCCCGGTGGTCCAGTTCAACACCGTTCAGAAGCAGTTCATGGCATTCGGCAACGTGCCCGTAGCCGCCTGCCGAGACGAACTATTTGGTGCCCGTCAGTGCGAACATCGCACCCTCAGGATCAAGACCATTGACGATCCAGCCACCGCCAGGAACCTCCATCGGACCATTGATCACCTGGCCGCCGGCCGCAACAATGCGCTGGGCCGCGCTCTCGATTCCGTCCACGCGAAAGTAGACCAACCACGCTGGGCGGAGAAAACTGGGGTCGGTCATGATGCCTCCAAGGTCGCGACCGCCAATTGCGATCAACTGGTAAGTGCCCATAGGCCCCATGTCCATTGCTCGCGATTTGCGCCAGTCGAATAGAGCCGAGTAGAAGTCAGTCGCCTTCGGGCCATCGGCGGCATGCAGCTCGTGCCACGCGCCGTGCCCGGCGCGATCTGGATCGCACGCGGTACTGTCCTCATTGCTCATGCCGCGCATCACGTAGAACTGCGCCCCTTGAAGATCCGACACCATCGCGATACGTCCTACGTTCGGAATGTCGAATGCCGGCATTTGCACAGCACCGCCAGACACGACTATAGACGTGACGCATGCATCGACATCGTCCACGCCGATGTACATCATCCAGCACGGGGACGCACCGTGCTGAAACATATCCTCGGTCAACCTGAAAACTCCGCCCACCAAGCCATCGCTTGCACTGATCATGCGGTAGTCCATCGTGGAATCGGCTGGTACAAATTCCTCGATCTGCCAGCCTGCCACGGCACTATAAAAGCGTCTCGCGGCCAAAGGGTCCTTGGTCATCAGTTCGTACCAGATCGGCGTACCGTGGCGGTCACTCATAGCATGCTCCTTTCAAATCCGAATTGATGTTGGGGTTCAGGCGGCCATGGTCTGTGGCTTCTGCCCTAGGCGGTCCAGCTTTCGGACCAGCCTACGTTCATCCCGAAGCGCTTCAGAGAGTCCAACAGCTCTGCGTTGGACATTATCGTGCGGATCGAAATCCTTGTGCGCGGCGTGGTCAAGACCAAAAAAACATGACGCTTTGCAGCATCGTCCCAGCCGCGTGTGCTCGCTCGGGCCCGTGCATAGTGTGCAGTCCGCAATCACCCGTTTGGCTCAAAAGATGTCAGGTATCGGGCGGGTGAATTGAATTTCTACGGTGGCCAGCAATGCTCAGGAGCGAAAGCAAACCAAGGGGCTGGATCAAGCGATCAAGCAATTGGCCGCGAAGCTCCGGTGGTGCGGATTCGTATACCCTGCTAACCAACTGGGTGACCACGGTGTCTTTCACATCACACGAAGCCGCGTCCATTGCTTCTGCGTAGGGTCGGTCAACGCCCGTCTTGTTGGACGCAGTGGGCAGCCCATCAGCGACCAACGCGGTTATATTCTGATTTTCGGTAGTCATTGCAATCCTACCGCCTTCAACGGTCACCTCGCACCGATACTTTCCAAAATAGGTTCACCGCGAAGCTAAGGAATTTGGCAATATTCGGTTCATCAGGCTGGACGGCCTAATAGGCCATGGGGACTCCAAGGGCAGGCTTAAATGACGATGCAAGAGCGTAGGCTCTGCCTGTTCGTGGGATGGAAAAGCTAAATGCCATGGCTTTCAAGCGTCACGACACCTTTTGGGGTGTGCAGTGTCGCAGTGATGTTGGCTGGGCCGGTTTCAAGAGCAATGCCGGCAACTCCGATCGCATCGTAGGCCGCTTGCAGCTTTTCGGCGCTGGGATGTGTGACGAAAATGCTCTGCAAGGTCACGCCAGATCGCGGCAAGCTGTTTCTGGGGTGCAGGCGCAAAGGCCCTGCATTATCTGGTTTGCCCCATTGAATCAGGGTCGGTAGTGCGCCGTTGAACAAGCGCTGCCCGTCTGCACGCACTGTGATTTGCCACTGCAACAAGCCGCGGCGGGAATGACGGCTAGGTCCAGCGTTTGAGCTACCACTACCAAGTGATCGATTTGCGTCTTCATGGTGTGACCATACCAGTTCCGGCCAGAGCGCATAACCGTTCGTCGTGATGCCTCTCAGTAACGAATTTTATTTCTTTGCTTTCGGCACCTGCTGGGTATTGCAGTGGATTCCTCCACCGCCGATGTTGATCGCTCTTGCATCAAAAGCGATGATCATTCTGTCCGGAAACTGCGCCTGCAGAATCTTCACTGCCTTCTCGTCGAGCCTTTTCCACTCCTGCGGTAGCCCTTCCTGCCAGAATTTTTGTGCCAGGACAACACCGTTGGTGACCAGGAAATTGAGATAGCTTGAAGCCAGTATGACCTTTATGGGCTGACCATCAGGAATCTTGTTGTACTTTTTCATCTTGTCATTGGCAGCCAGGTAGTCGTAGGCACCGTCTCCCGGTTTCAGGGTTTCAATAATCGTCGGAGCGCTTGGTATGGGTATCAGCTCGAACGGCTTGCCGTCCTGATCGGTTGCGGATTTCAGAATATTCAGGTTCTCCTCGAATCTTTTTCTATTCTCGGCCGCAATCGGATCGTTTTTGGCCTCCTCCTCGGAGATCTCCGTATACAGGATTCGGCTCGAACTCACAAACCGGACATGCTCATCAATATGCCCACCTGTGGTAATCACGGTGTACAGTTCCTTCTTTCCGTTCTTATCAGCCAGACGACCTGTAAACGTCAGGTCATCATCAAAACGCCCTTTTTTGAGCCAGATAACCTTCTTTACGCCCAGAACCTTTTTAAACTCCGCTTCCATCTGTTTGAGTGTCATGCCCGGATTGCGCTGTTTTTCAACCGCTTCAACGACAATCAATACTCCCTTTCCGTTAAACTCCCGGTCCCCCCCTTCGCTGATCATGCTGGTTCTGAAAATCTTCTTTATGCCTTCAAGCCTGGCAACCTGAACATCAATGGAGCCTTCTTTCTTTGAATACTCGGAATCATTGGCTTCGTATCCCCATCCGTTGAAGCCGAAATCCGCGATCGCACGATTGCCCTGCCCATCAATAAGGTAAATAGGTCCCATGTCTCTCCACCAGACATCTTCATGCCGGATTTTCTGAAATCTGATTTTGTCTTCCGGGACGTTATATTTTTTCATCAAAGTCTTTATCTCAGCAATCTGTGCATCGTATTGCCAGCCTTTTCGAGCATCGTTCGGATTAACGGCCACATTGACGTATACATGCGGCGCCATGGCTGCCCATAACTGGACATGGAGGTCTTTCACCGACCACCCAGCTTTATTCTCATACGTGGGCCATCCCATCCAGATGGCCTCATGTTCCTCAAATTCACCGGGGAAATAAAATGATGACTCCGCGGCAGCACTGCTTCGGGCTTCAGCCGAATTTCCGAGCTTGTTCCACGGAGAAAAACAGAGCAAGCAAAATGAAAAAACGGTGCATAAGAAAAGATTGTTTCTTGTATGACGTTTCATAACAGTTCCTCGGTTTTTTGTTAAGCGAATCGGCGTGCAAGAATAGAGCTGGCAGAAATGCTGGCGCCCCCAGCGCAAGAGAATCAAGGCCCAACAGAAACGATGACGCTCCAAGGCTCAGGAGTAGCCAGGGCTGCGCAACTTGCTGCGCCCAGGTGCCGATATTGGACAGCAAACTGGCAAACCAGAACATACCGAAGCGTCGCGTGCGTAGCAATCGCAATGACTGACTGAAGGCATCGGAAATCATGGAACGACATTGTCCTCTTTGGAAGCCTTCTCAAAGGGCACACTGGCTTGCACCTGCTTGGAGGTCTGTAATGATCGTCTACAGAACAATGTGCGATGTGTTGGCACCCACAAAGCGAAACGCCCTGTCGTTGAAACAGGGCGCCTTGTTGGGGGAAGCTGAGTGATCAGGCAACTTGGTAGGCCGGAGCGATCCGTGGCAGAGCCGGAACTTCGATTCTTGCCAACGTTGCAGCAAGAGCGTTCACGGCAGTCCAGACCAGCATGGCGATCCCGACGAAGGGGAAAGATACCGCGTAGACCAGACCGATGAAGGGCGATGTCACCAGCAGTGCCACGTTCTTCAGAACCTCGGCGGCATGTCCCAACGCACCCGATGCTGCAAGTGCCCTGGCGCCAGTCAAAGCCAGCATGGCGATACCGACGAAGGGAAGCAACACGGCGTAGAGCAGACCGATGAACGGGGCGGCGAGGAAAAGGGCGACGTTCTTTACGCTGCTTTCGTTTCCAACTGCTACTGTGCGGATTGTGTTTGTGGCTCTCATGATTTTCTCCTTCAAGGTTTGCGATTCGGTTGAACTTACCTAAGCATAGGACGTGCCAGGTCTTGAAGAATTCAAAAAATCATTATTTATCAATGGGTTAGCACCGATGTTGATCAACAAGAAGATTCTTCAGAAGTGAAGAACCGCAAGCAAAGTACATCGGTTATATACAAATTTGCCCCTTAGCCTGAAAAACCTAATGAAATCAATGAGTTAGAAATTCAAGAACGGAATATGTTTTCTATACACACCAGTGCAATGACTGCGGCCTTCGCGTTACAGCCAGCGCCAGACAAGCACGGCACAACGGGTGAGGCTGGGTTTCAGACTGCGCCACAGATACGCCGTAGCTTCAGGGATCGATGTCCGGGTTGGGTATTGCATCGACTATGCCGCCTTCCCTGGTTCCCTGCCAGGGGCATATCCGGCGAATCGAGCCATGCTGTTACCGTACATGGCATTCTTGCACTCATCGAAGGTCTCAGCGATTTGCACCTCACGGCGAGAAGTGTCAATTCGTACGGCTTAGGGGTGTTCCTTGCGGATCGATTCCTCGGTACAGTGGTGCCCGGTCGTTGTCCAATGTCCCGTCCACTTGATGCGCCATTGATATTGAATTTCGGTCTTCATACTGTAACAGTAGTGTCCCAACGTTGCCACAAAAGGGCGTCGTAAGTGTCAGGAGTAAATGAGTTGTCCGGTTTATAGCAAGTAATCTGTCCGGTTTGTGGAGGAGCGATGCAACACGCCCCCATAAGCCGGGCCCGCTACGTGCAGGAGAACCGGAGAATGAGATTTCAAGAAGCCTATGACGG
>CAIVLG010000178.1 GCA_903906695.1 uncultured beta proteobacterium
AAGCACCGGTGACATTGCGGCCACAACCGTCAGGCAGCAAATCAGACCGTTCTTAAGGCGGCGTAGCAGGAGATTCAAAATCGTGTTCATCTGGGTTCGATTGAGAGAGTTTTTGCATGTGCTAGACAATGTCATGGATTCCTGAACTGTTGTAGTCGTCCTCCCGATGGACGTAGGGTGGTGGCATTTCGTTCTCGATGGTCTGGTATTCGATCAGGACGCCCTTCTCGAACACTAGCCTCAACTCGTATTCATAGATGCTGGCGTACGGCATGTGCACGTATTTGAGTCGGTTGCCAAAGGGGCAGCGCAGGGTTTGCGTGACCCAGTCGGCAAACACCGGTTGCGCTTGTCCCGGGAACAGGTCAGCGACGCAGCACTGCGGACCGTCAATGAATTGCCCGTTGATATTCAGCAGCAATTGGCCCCTGATACTTGAGAGGAACAGACGGTCTTCAATGACCTCCCACTCGGCGACATAACCGCGCCAGCAACCCGTCTGCTTGACCCGAAACAGGATGCCTTTGTTACGACGCATGGTCAGCCAGGGACGCAATGGTTCGCTGTAAAGCTGGTAGCTCTCTTGCTTGAACATCAACCGGTCTGGTATTTGCGCAGTCATGAGGTCACCTTAAAGAGAAATACGATGGACGTCTGGGGTATCCCGCCAATCTTCATGCTGGTTGATCCGGATTGGTTCAGGTCAGGCGCGCAAACAGAACCCGGTAATCGGGGTGGCGCTGCAGCGCCAACTGGCAGGCAGCATACTCGGAGTGGGCGTAGACGTGCACGCCGATCGTAGTGCCGCTGTTGTTGCGCATCTCGACGTAGTAGTTTTGTGGGTTTGGCATTTTCTTTTCCTCAGGTTTGATGGTTGATAGGTGTTAGATTGGTGTCAGAGCGGTTGATTACCCCAACAATTTATTGTTGCCGGTAGCTGCGACAAAATCGGTCATTACGCTCCAACGTGATCTGCTTTCTTCTTGCCAAGGCGCTCGCCCGGTGTCGATGTCACGGTGCCTCCAGCGCGCAGCCATTGCAGCTCGTTTCACCGTGGATGTGAACCGGCGCGCAAGATACCCGAGCCAGGCTCCACATACAGTTGTCCGACCACATCACATTCGCTGCCGTAGGGACAGCCGGCATCAATAACGCGGCCATCGGCGCGGCGGTAGGTCTTTGTAATAATAAAATACCCGTTGATGACTGAATGGATGTAGGGCTGGACACAACTGCTACGGCGCACGTGCGGAGAAATGTCGGCATACACTGCGTCCCAGCGGCGACCAACTTGGCTCGAAAGGTAGCGGCTCAGAGGAAAGTTGAGGATACTGACGCCGTTGCAGGTCAATTCAGCGTCGCGGGCCTTTGGACGAATCGTGGTGCCACAATAGTCATCCCATACCTCGTTTTCCTCATCGAGCTTGAAGTGCTTGGCAGCCCGAAAACGACTACGCACACCGACTTTCTTCAACTGCCGATGTGAGTAATTCCGGATCAAGTGAAACATGTCTGTGCGCATACGGGTCACTCCTTTCACCGCGAGGTCCAACTTGTCAGCCATAAGCCCATAACTCATTGTTGATCCATGTTGCGTCAAAAGCTGTCGTCCGGGTCAGACAAAGGCAGCGCGGCGCTTGGCTGCGGGCTCGCGCACAGCGTGTTCGCGCTCAAGCTCAGTGACCCAGGATTCCAGGCTGAAGTGCTCGTTGATCAGTACCTCCTGGCGCCGCACCGATGCGAAATCGCCCGGTGCCAGTTGCGTGAGCGCGGCCAGGCGATCACCAATGCGTTGAGGCAACTCTGCCAGGGGGTCTGACAGGGCATAGGTGGCCAGCATCCGGCGCCGGTGCACATCGTCCAGCGGCAAAAACTTGATCTTGAAAGTAAAACGCCGCATCGCCGCTGCGTCCAGGCTCTTGACCAGATTGGTGGCGCAAATGAAGACGCCTTTGAAGTTTTCCATCTGTTGCAGCAATTCATTGACCTGCGTGACCTCCCAGGAACTGCGCGCCAATCTTCTGTCGCGCAGAAAGCTGTCGGCCTCGTCCAGCAAGAGGATGGAGCCGTCAGCCGCTGCCTCGTGGAACATGTTGGCGATGGCTTTTTCGGTCTCGCCGATCCATTTGCTGGCCAGGTCCGAGACGCGTTTGGTCAAAAGAGGCCGGTCCAGGGTGTTGGCAATATAGGCCGCCAGTGAACTCTTGCCGGTGCCGGGAATGCCGTGAAAGGCCAGACTGGCGCAACCGGTGCGGCGCAAGCCGTCCAGAATCCGCGAAAGTGGCGCACTGGCTTCGAGGTTGAGCGCGTCAAGATCCCAGGCCAAACCGTTGATCGACTGCAAAAGTCCGAGCGGGGCGCGGCCGTTGACGCGCTGACTGGCGTCGATGGCGCCCAGCAGTGCATTGGTTTTTGACTTGGCGTCACCGTGCGCCCCCAAACGTGCGAAGCGGGCCGCCTTTCTCTCACGGCTGGTCGGCTTCAGGCCAAAGAACACAGGACCGGAATAAGCCGTTCCGGTGATCTCGCGGGCCACCTTGGAGAGGCTCTTGAACGGGGTGCCATTGAAATCGAACCGACCATCATCCATGACCTTGACCACAACCCGACGGCCAAGTTTGATTTCGATGTCGGCAAAAAGTCCCCAGCAGTGATTGGGCCGACCTTAACAACGAAGATTAGACCGAATCTGGTTCACGCTGAACCATCTTGCAAGCTTTGAATTACTTCAGTTCGATCTCGACGAACACGAATTCGTGCGCGTTGTCGTTAATGACGTTGTGCTCGACGCCCGTGAGCCGTGTGTAAGAGACTCCGGCAGTTAAGGGGCTCTTTATCTCCCCCTGCGGCGTCTCGAGCAGTAGAAATCCCGTCGTCATCGGTACCACTACATAGTCCATGCCGTGGCGGTGCCAGCCGGTTTCGGCGCCGGGGGCGAAGCGCCATTCGGTCACCTTGACTCGATCATTGTCGATTTGAACGGTCGGGGAAGCTTGAGGTCTTGTCATGCGATGTTCCTTCAGTATCGCAGGCGAGCGTAGTTCAATTCCAGATGCTCGTCAATGCTCGCCATGTTGCGAGCACCGTTCCGACTTGCAATATCACGAGCCGTCACGGTGTAGAACCGACTACTTGATGCGGCCAACAGGGACCTACCGCATGCCAGACCACTCTTCCTGATCCATTTGCTGACAAGCCAGAGATAGGCGCGGTGGCTCAGTGTTGAGGAAATGCTCACCCATTCAGATCAAATTATTCACTATCGCTCACGCGACGTTTGCATTATTCTTACTCGCAATGCACGTTGATCCCCTCATGCTACACATGACAAACCTCAGACAAGTCTGCGACGAATGATCTCGACCAATCCGGCGGCAGCAAATGTAACGGCAGTAGACCTTTGCAAGCGCTACGGAAACACATCGGCACTCAATCATGTCAGCTTAGACGTGCTTGCTGGCGAGTTCCTGACACTGCTGGGGCCATCCGGGTCCGGTAAGACGACCTTGCTGATGACGTTGGCTGGGTTTGTCGAGCCGGACTGCGGGACGCTCAGTCTGAATGGGTTGGACATCACAAACCGGACGGCCGAGGCTCGCGGTTTTGGCATGGTATTTCAAGGATACGCGCTGTTTCCGCACTTAACGGTCGCCGAGAACGTCGCCTTTGCTTTACGTATCAGGAAAGTGGATGCACAAGAGCGAATCAGGCGGGTCAACGAACTGCTTGATTTGGTTGGTCTGATTGAACATCGCGACAAACGTCCACAGCACTTGTCAGGGGGCCAGCAACAACGGGTCGCACTGGCGAGGGCGTTGGTGTATTCGCCCCCACTTTTGCTGCTGGACGAACCGTTCTCGGCGTTAGACAAGAACCTCAAAAATCAGTTGCACAGTGAGATACGACGCATTCACCGTGAGGTTGGGACGACTTTTATATTCGTGTCGCACGATCAGGCGGAAGCGCTGACCCTGTCCGACAGAATTGCGATCTTTGATCATGGTTGCCTTCTTCAGATCGGAGAGCCAAGGGACTTGTATGAGAAGCCGATAAACAAATTCTGCGCTGAATTTCTTGGGGACATCAATTTGTTCCCTTTACAACATGCAAGCTGCAGTGGTGGAGAGTTGGCGGGACTATTTGAAGACCGCAGGATAGCGGCGCCGTATGGTCAGCTAGATGCTCCTTTACAGCCTTGCGTCGGAGTTCGGCCCGAATACACGGTATTAACCAGTGGACCGGCTCCGCAACAAAACGCTGTGCCCGTCGAAATTGAGGCGACCTCTTATGAGGGTGCGCGTACGAAGCTTGTTTTGCGATCACGCAGCGGGTTCAAATTCGTGCACCAGATTCCCTCTGATGCGCAAATCTTGAAAGCTCACGATGAAATTCTCTGGCTCAGTTGGTCAGGGGAAAAAAGCTTTGTTGTTTGAGAGAGTAACTGGAAACCACTATCAATGGAGACATCTTATGAAGCGAATTCAATCATCATCCTCGTCAACGCCGTCTAATGAAATGACTGCACCTCTGAATCGACGGGCCGCAATGACCCGGGTCGGCGCGTTTCTTGGTGCTGGCGCGTTGGCATCAGTCACGGAGCGCGAGGCGTTTTCTCAGACCACGCGTGAAGTAGTTTTTGCAAATTGGGGTGGTCCTGCCATACAGACATTTTCGAGCGCCTTCGGCCCACTGCTCAGTGATAAGGGCATCAAGCTATCGTTCGACGGCTCGGGACCGACTGCGGGAAAGATCAGGAACATGGTAGAGGCACGCCATGTTGTCTGGGACATTTGCGACTCAGGCTTAGGAAGTACCATGGAGCTCGGCGCCCTCGGACTCCTCGAACCCATAGATTACGCGGTAGTTGACAAGACTAAGGTTCTTCCTGGCTACGCTGTGAAGTATGGGGTTGCTGGGTACACATTTAGTTCCGTCATCGCCTATGACAGCAGCCGCTTTCCCACAGCACCCAACTCCTGGGCGGACTTCTGGGACGTTGCCCGTTTTCCCGGTAAGCGGCTATTAAATCGAAACATCCACGGTGTTCTGGAGGCCGCCCTCATGGCTGACGGAGTTGATCGGACCAAGCTTTATCCCATCGATATGGAGCGCGCTTTCCGAAAAATCAGGCAACTCAAGCCCGACCTTCTCTACTGGAGTTCCGCGGCAGACAGCCAGCGGATGTTGCGTGATGGCGAGGTCACGATGGCGATGATCTGGAGTACCCGAGTTGTTTCGCTCGCGGCGGAGTCGAAGGGACGAATCGGGTGGACTTTCAATCAAGGTATTTTGCAGCCGGGAATGTACGTCATTCCCAAGGGCAGTCCTAACGCGAAAGCTGCGATGCAGGCGCTGGCTCTTATGCAGGAACCTGCTGCCCAACTCGAGATTTATAGGGCAATGGGGTATGGACCCAGTAATCCTGCCGCGGCCTCGCAGCTTTCTGGCGCAGAGCAGCGAAACAACCCGACCTTTAGCGCGAACCTGGCCGTGCAGGTGCCGCAGGATCCCACTTGGTATGGCGAAAATCAATCGAAGGCACTCCAGGCATACCTCGAGGTCATTTCCTCCTAGCATGAGCAGAGCAAGCAGCACGTGAGCAGCAGTCGTCCAGAACCGCGAAGTGCAGTGACACGCACGCGGGCTTTTGTTGGTGTTCAAACTAGCAACGCCTGGATGATCGGTATGCCGGCCTTGCTGATGGCCGTGCTCTTCTTCTATCCTCTTGTTGAAGTGTTCAAGTTCAGCGTCTTAGACCCCAGTCTCGGGCTTCAAAACTACAGACATGTTTTTAGCTCCGGAGCCGTCCGACAGGTGGCGCTTACAACTATCCGGATTTGCTCAGCGACTACAGTCATTACGCTGATTCTCGGATATGCGTTCGCCTACGTCCTGACTCACACGTCCATAGTAAAGAGGAACATTCTTTTTGTCTGCGTCCTGATTCCCATGTGGATCTCAGTGCTGGTGCGGGCCTTCGCGTGGGTCATGCTTCTGAGGAGGGAAGGAATCGTGAACTCCTTGCTTATGTCTTCGGGCATCGTAAGTTCACCACTCCCTCTTGTTTGGAACGAGTTCGGCGTCATCATCAGCATGACGCATTACATGCTCCCGTACGCCGTGCTGCCGTTGTACACGGCGATGCATAACGTAGATCAGCGGCTGGTCGCGGCGGCGCGTGGAATGGGCGCGAGCAGGGGTCAGGCGTTTCTGAAGGTATTCCTGCCTTTGACGATGCCCGGGATTGTCGGTGCAGGGTTGCTCGTTTTTATCTTCTCTCTTGGTTTTTACGTGACGCCTGTGATCGTAGGAGGTGGACGTGTGCTGATGGTGGCAGAGTACACCAGTGTTCAAATTCTCGAAGTTCTGCAATGGGGGATAGGAACGACCCTTGCGGCCATGCTCATTCTCGTCATCTGCGCGTTGCTGGGCGTCATCGGAAAGGTGTCTAACATTCGCGAACTTCTGGGTGTTAGGGACGCAACATGAGCCAACCCTATCGCTTGACTACGCCAGGAAGTCTGGGCGCGGCCGGCTGGCTGATCGCAGCGTTTATGTTGCTGCCACTGGTTGTCGTATTTCCGGTTTCTCTGACCGACCAGCCCTATCTGTCAATGCCAAAGGCCGCACTGTCACTCGATCACTTCCAGCGCCTACTAAGAAGTGCGGATTGGTTGTCCAGCGCCGGGCAAAGTCTCGGAATCGCGATGTTGTCCGCCACGATGGCGGTGATATTTGGTGCCTCGTGCGCGATAGGTTGCTGGCGGTCACGCTCGAAGATTGTGCCCTTCATTCAAGTCGCGATGATCCTGCCTTTAGTAGTCCCGCCTCTTGTTTACGCGCTGGGGTACTACCGACTGCTCTTAAAAGTCGATCTTCTAGACACATTTTCGGGTGTGATTCTCGCTCATTTTGTCACGGCTATACCTTATGTCTTTATCACCGTCACAGCGAGCCTGGCAGCCTTCGACAGGAAACTGGAACTGGCCGCGAAAAGCATGGGGGCCAGCGTTTTCCAAACGCTTTTTCAGGTCGTAATACCCAATATACGTGCGGGCCTCGCTTCGGGTGCCATTTTGGCCTTCATCCACTCGTGGGACGAAGTGGTCGTCGTGCTTTTCATCGCCAGCCGTAAGGTCTACACGCTGCCGCGTCGGATTTGGGATGGAGTCAGCTCTGACCTTGATCCAATGATGGCGTCGGCAGCAGCACTGTTAATTGTGGGCAGCCTGGTGCTGTTTGCGTTGAATCTTCTCATTACTTCCAGGAACTCGATCTCCGGATCAAAAGGAAAAGCGCTATGAACGAAATTACATCTACTGCCGACATTCGGGCAATGACGCCTGCTGACTATCAATACAACATGCTCATCAAGCGCTTCGCCTCGGCGCCTGAACCTGCATTCGAAACGGAGCAACAACTGAAGACAAACTGGGGTCGGGCTTGGGGGTGCAACAATGATGTTGGTCGCCTGCGCGCTGTACTTATGCATGCACCCGGTCCGGAGATGGATACGGTCGACCCAGACAAGCAAATCCCCGAGCTCAACGCTTTTGGGGACGATTCGCTGGGCTGGTATTGGGCGGGTCGGACGGTACCATCAATGCATGACTACCGCGCTCAGCATTTGGAGCTTGTTACAGCTCTTCAGGCGGAGGGCGTTGAAGTCTTCTTCATGGACCCTGCAGAGCCAAACAAGACCAAGCAGGTCTATACGAGAGACAGCGTGATCATGCTGCCTGGCGGTGCAGTAGTAACGCGCCTTGGCCCGCCGGTACGCAGAGGGGAGGAACTGACCGCGACGCGCTCGTTGGCGCGCCTGGGCATTCCTATCCTCAGAACGATTCATGGCACAGGGATCTTGGAGGGCGGTAGTTTTGCTTTCATCAATCCGAAAGTCGCGGTTGTCGGTTTGTCGAGTCGCTGCAACGAGGAAGGTGCACGACAGCTTGAAGAAGTACTGAGTGTGCACGGTATCGAGTTGATTCGCGTTCAAATTCCGGGTTACAGGTTGCATATTGATGGCGCGTTTGTTATGGTGAACACCGATGTGGCCCTCGTGAATCCAGCCCGGATACCATTTGTATTCCTTGAGAGGCTGGCTCGGCTTGGCATTCGTACCGTCGAAATGACATCGGAAGATCCGGCCTGGGCGATCAACTGCCTGGCCGTCGAGCCTGGCCGTATTTTCGTCAGTCACTTGCTTTCAGAAAAGACAACTGAGAACTTGCATCTGCATGGTGTGGTGACGAAATTGGTGCCGTTCGATAAAGTGTGCCTCGGCGGAGGTGGTATTCACTGCTCAACGGCACCGCTGATTCGCGACTCGCAATAGGACCGACTTGCATATCAGGAAGAGAGTGAGACACGCGCGAGGGCTATCACCACGTCAGGTGACCTAGGAGCCAACCTGATTATTACCCCATGCATGCGTGGGGCCGAGTCACAATGCGTTAGAGTTGACGTCGCGAGAGCGGGCAACTCAGGGCATAAATGTGCTGAATCCTACTATCGCTCAAAGCGAGAAGGCGCTGCTTCAGACGCCAAAAACAAACGTAGAGGTTCGGCTATGCGAATTCCGTCACTTCAGGCGATCCGTGCACTCGATGCCCTCAGTCGCCTTGGAAGTATGGCCAGTGCGGCCGATGAGCTCAACTTGACGCGAAGTGCTGTCAGCCATCAATTGAACTCGTTGGAGAGTCTGCTGGGATTCACAGTTACGACTAAGGTGGGCCGAAACGTTCAGCTTACTCCGGCTGCTACCCGATACCTCAGGGAAGCGAGCAAGGCGCTTGAGATGCTCGCAGGAGCTTCCACGCAAGAGGCAAGTCCCCGGCTAAGTGGTACTTTGAAAGTGAGTTGCGCTCCTGGATTCGCGACGGCCTGCCTGTGCCCGCACATCGACAGTTTTCAACAACTTCATCCCGAAGTCAGTATCCAACTGTCGACTCCTCGCGAGCTGGGCGACGTAAGCTCGCCAGACGTCGACCTTTTTATCGCCTTTGGCCACGGCAACTGGCCGGGTTTTTACGCGCCGCTCTTGGCCCAGATCGAGATGACTCCTGTCTGCAGCCCTTCTTTGCTCAATGCAAGGGGTGGACTCGCATCAGCCCGTGATCTGGCGCGGTTCCCGTTGATTCACCTCGTTTCGACCAACAACTGGTCAAGGTGGCTGGCCGCCGCTAAAGCGAACATTGATTCCACTCGCGGCGTGATCTGCACGGATTTGCACCTGGTCCTGTCGGCTGTACTTGCGGGGCAGGGAGTGGCGCTCGGCGACACCTTGACCTCCGGCGCTTCCCTAGAGATTGGGGCGCTAGTGCGCCCGTTCCCGCTAACGATCCGGTCAACGATGGCGTACTACACGTTGACAAGGCAGGATAAGACCGGACTGCTCGTTGTGGAGGCATTTCGGTCCTGGTTGAAGAGCATAGTTCGAAGCATGGTTTGAGGCGCGTCATTTCTGTCCAACCCCCCCAGACGACTTCATGAAGTCGACGCCACCGTGCGTTTCGCTGCGTTGGAGCCAGTTGGTTCAAGGGAAACGAGCAAGCAATTCGAAAGACAGCTTTCACCTTCAGGACTGCGGTTACGAACGGCCGCTTCCCAAGATTGTGGTCGTCCGGAATGGGCACCAAAGAGTCGACCACCACAGGCGGCTGAACGGTCTCCAAAATCATGTAATTGGCCTGCCCGAAAGCGGGTACTGGTGGCCGTCGGGTTATGCGGCACTGCGGGTACCGACGAAATATAAGATTTGCATCTGAGGTGGCGAGGCAGGATTGCCTCTATCGAACCGGCGTATGTCCGTTGTCAGTGAACTCTATATCGCTCAGGCCATGGACTCCCGCGCCAGTAGGTGGCGAAATGGAATCGCAATACAGTCGCCAACGACATAGGAAACAAAGATCGCGGCAAACAGCCACGCGTATGCAGGTGGCGTTCCCGAAATGAGCATCGGTAGTGGCCTCAGAGGAGTTGGCGTACGCCCACGGTGATGATTGAATCCCTGAACGCCCGTGCCTGGCAGTTTCTTTGCGCGCGCTATTCCGATGCCAGTCATTGGTTTGACGAGGCGGTCGAGACTATCGAGCGGCCCGCGTTTGAGCACCTGGCCGCGATCAAAGCCGTCAAGCCCTTCGTCACCGACAACCGCTTTGTCCTGTGCCCTTGCTGCGGCCTGCAGGCGGCTGAGCTTTATCGTGCTTGTGGCGTATTGGAATTGAACTGTCCGGATTGCGGTCCAGTACGGATCTTTGAGGGGCAACTGCGGGCTTGGACCATCGACGCAGACTGGTTTATCCGTAAACTGCGCAGCGCACTGGACACTTCGACGCGACAGGCAACGCTGGTGATTGCCAGTGGCATCTGGTTGATTGGGCAGCATGAGCGCCGTTCAGTCATCCTGGCGCGCAGTCTCGATGAGGTTCTGCACTATCCGGCAGTGCTGGAGCGCCCGCGTGGCAACCAGATGCCATGGGTGATAACGCCCAAACCAAAACGCGACACTGGGGCCGATCCACTTGCTGGGCGCGCAGAGTGGTTGCCGCTGGAAGAGCGATTCACCCTCTATGGTGGCAACATCAGCTTCTTAGAACAGGGGACGGCACCCGAGCTATCCAAGCCTGATCCGTCAACTGCAGTGCACGGGCCCTTATCAGAGGACTTCCGCTGGGTTCAGCTGACAGAGCTGCAAAGCGATCCGATTGCATTGACACTGGCACAGGCGGCGGTATTTCGCTCTCTGTGGCACTTTGCTGGGCAACCCCAGGAGGCGCACACCATCATGTCGCGCGCTGGCTGCTCCAGCGACAAGCCAATCGATGTGTTCAAGGTAAAGCCGAAATTCCAGGGTGAGCCCAAGTACGAACTGCCCCTGCAGGCGTACAAGGCGCTGGTGCAAACAGACCGGCGTGCAGGCACCTATGTGATGCCCTGCGCGTCTCTGACAACAGCCTGAAGTAAACATCCCCCAAGCACAACGGCGAGCCATTTGGTTCGCCGTTTTCATTTGTGCAATTCAATGGCGAACCAGAACTTTCGCCCCAGTTCGCCACCCAGTTCCTTATCAGTTCGCCATACAAATTCTCCAATGCAAGCGTTGTTCACTGGGCGCCCGCGGCTTTCTTGGCATTGACCTGAAGCAACCCACAAGCACGGGTCAAACGTCCTATCCCTACATGAACGATTGAGCAAAAACCATGACAAACACACCCGATTTCCGACGCAGTCTGACACAGCTGACAGCAAATAACAGAAGTTCCGCTTACGTGCGCGCGCCTAAGCAGGAGTTCTGTGTGGTGGTGTCGGCTGCGTCAGAGGTTACTGAGCCGCATGACGTTGACATGCTCCCCTCAAGCCGGACCACGGTTCTGGCCTTGGACCTGGGTACCACCACCGGCTGGGCGCTGCGACCACGTGAAGGCAACACGGCTCACGGTTTCGTGAGCTTCAAGACCCAACGCTTTGAGGGTGGCGGCATGCGCTACCTGCGATTCAAGCGTTGGCTGACGGAACTCAAGAACATCAGCGGTGACATCCATGCCGTGTACTTCGAGGAAATACGCCGTCACGCCGGCGTCGATGCAGCGCACGTCTACGGCGGCCTGATGGCCACGCTCACCACTTGGTGTGAGCACCACAACATCCCGTACCAGGGCGTGCCAGTGGGCACGATCAAGAAGCACGCGACTGGCAAAGGCAATGCCGGCAAAGATGAAGTGATCGCAGCCATGCGCGCGCTCGGTCACCCGGTCACCGATGACAACGAAGCCGACGCCCTGGCCATCCTGCACTGGGCAATTGACACACAGGAGGTGTGACGTGAAGGTACCACCACAACCCTATCGCTGCCCCCTGGGTCGACTCCAGCCCCAGGTCACCGACCTTGACGCCATCAAGGAGCAGGGGTGGCGTGACCAGCACATCCTGGTCGTCAATGCTGAGGACTCCCGTCTTGACTTCTGTGAACGTCAACTGGTGCGTCGCATCGGTGAGCGTCTGTATGGAAAGGCGGGGCAGCGTCATGGATAGGCTCAAGTGCTTCGATACGCCGGTCAAACGACCTGGGGTCGCTTGGACCGTAGATGACGTCTCTGCGCGTTTCTTTGAGGCTGCGATCACTGCACGGCGACTGCCGCCTGTTCGAGTCCAGGGCTACTTCAACACCTGGCCCGCCTTTGCGCGCAGCGAGTGGGAGGCTTACTGCGTCGATGAGCCAGTGCGTCGTTCCTTCCCACCGAGTCCCAAGGAGGTTGACCGGATGCTCGAGACAATGAAGTGGGTGCTCTGGCTCGAAGTGGAGCAGCGTCATCTGGTGTGGATGCGGGCCAAGGGATACGGCTGGCGTGACATCTGCACACGCTTTTGCTTTGATCGCACCACCGGATGGCGGCACTGGCAATGCGCCATGCAGGTGATCGTCGACCGTCTCAACAAAGTGTTGTCGAGAGTCGAGTGATTTGGCGTGAATGTGCGGCATTGGTTGTGTCAGCACTCGAACCTGCGGCGCAAACGCACAAAAAGCCGTGCAACACATCGGATGATTTGACGTAGTATTGCGGCTATGGTTGCGAAAGGTCCGTGAACTGAGAGGCACTCTCAGAAATCAATGGGTCCTTCCTCGCCCTATCGCAATGCGGGGGGAGCGAGCGCAAGACTCCCGTAGCGACAGAGTGCAAACCTGGGTTTGCGCGGGTTTGGTGTGCCACGAATGCATCTAGTGGCTTTACGGAAAGTGGGATGCAATGCTGTATGAGAGATGAGGCTGGGCCCCTCGGAAGCGGCGTCCAGACGCGGCTTTCAAACCACCTTGAGCTGCTGCCGTTAAGAGCGGTGGTGGTGAGCGTCAAGGAAAAGGCGGTGGTGCAAACCTAGGGTGCAAACCCAGCAGGTTTGCACTGCAAACC
>CAIVLG010000179.1 GCA_903906695.1 uncultured beta proteobacterium
GGAACTCACAGGCTCAACCATCACCATCACCAGCCTCGGGGCGCTGGGCGGCATCGTCAGCACACCGGTCATCAATCACCCAGAAGTCGCTATCGTGGGCGTGAACCGCATGGTCGAGCGACCGATGATCCGCAACGGTGCCGTGGTGGCACGCCAGATGATGAACCTGTCGTCCTCGTTCGACCACCGCGTGGTGGATGGCATGCACGGCGCCGAGTTTGTCCAGTTGCTGCGCGGCTATCTCGAATGCCCGGCAACGCTGTTCGTGGAGTAAGTGATGGAGACATTGAAAACCACTCTGCTCATCCTTGGCGGCGGGCCAGGCGGCTACGTGGCCGCGATTCGTGCCGGGCAGCTCGGTATCGCGACCACCCTGATCGAGGGCGGCCAGCTCGGCGGAACCTGCCTGAACATCGGCTGCATTCCGTCCAAGGCCCTGATTCACGCCAGCGATGCGTTCCACAGGACCTGCCAGTACGCCGGCAAATCGCCACTGGGCATCCAGGTGGACGCGCCGCGCATCGACCTGGCGCAGACCGTGCGCTGGAAGGACGGCATCGTCAGGCGGCTGACGCAGGGTGTCGCGGCGCTGCTCAAGAAGAACGGCGTCACCGTCATCAAGGGCTGGGCGAGTGTCGTTGATGGCAAGACCGTCGAGGTGCAGCCAGCCGACGCCGCAGCAGCGCAACGCATCGTCTGCGAACATCTGCTGCTGGCGACCGGCTCCAGTGAAGTCGCATTGCCCGGGCTGCCGTTTGGCGGACGCGTGATCTCCTCAACGCAGGCCTTGTCACCGGCCACGCTGCCCAAACGTCTGGTGGTGGTCGGCGCCGGCTATATCGGCCTCGAACTCGGCACCGTCTACCGCAAGCTCGGCGCCGAAGTAACGGTGGTCGAGGCGCTGGACCGCATCCTGCCGATCTACGACGCGGACCTGGTCAAACCGGTCGCGGCATCGCTGCGCAAGTTCGGCGTGCAGGTTCAGCTCAGTTGCCGGGTGCAAAGGCTCAACGCCGCTGGCGATGCCGTGCAAATCGACAACGCCAGGGGCGAGCTCTCGGAACTGCCAGCCGATCAGGTGCTGGTGGCCATTGGCCGCACGCCGCGCAGTCAGGGCTTTGGCCTGGACAGCCTCATGCTCGACATGAACGGACGCGCCGTGAGGATCGACGATCAGTGCCGCACCTCGATGCGCAATGTCTGGGCCATTGGCGATTTGACGGGTGAGCCGATGCTGGCGCACCGTGCCATGGCGCAAGGCGAAATGGTGGCCGAAATCATCGCCGGCAAGCGCCGCCGTTTTGTACCAACCGCGATTGCCGCCGTCTGTTTCACCGACCCGGAAATTGTGGTGGCGGGCCAGACGCCGCGGCAGGCGGCGTTGGCGGGTCTCGACTGCATTGAGGCCAGCTTTCCGTTCGCCGCCAACGGGCGTGCCATGACACTCGAAGCGGGTGACGGATTTGTGCGGGTGGTAGCGCGGCGCGACAACCATCTGATTGTCGGCTGGCAAGCCGTCGGAGTCGGGGTATCGGAGTTGAGCACAGCGTTCTCGCACTCACTGGAAATGGGCGCCTGCCTGGAAGACGTCGCCGGAACCATCCACGCGCACCCAACACTGGGTGAAGCGGTTCAGGAAGCAGCGTTAAGGGCGCTGGGTCACGCGCTGCACACCTAAACACCAGCCAGCGTTCGAAGGCCCCCTGGGTCCACCACTTTCAAGAGTCGACCGGAACCGCTGATCAGGCTGCGCTCACGTAAATGGCGCAGCACCCGCGACAGAGTTTCGGGGGCGATACCAAGCTGTGCAGCGATAGAGCGCTTGCGTTGTTGCAATTGCACCGCCATCACGCCTCTGTCCCCGGTTTCTGCATGGCGCAGCAGCCACTCTGCGCAACGCGCCTCGGCATCCTTCGCCAACCGGCTGACCGCGAATTCAGTCTGCTGTCGATGCGCCATCGCGACATCGTGCAAAACGGCCTGAGCGGCAGTGCTCATGGCCGCCAGCGAACGCTGAAACTCGGCAACCGGCACCTGACGCAGATGGATCTCGGTTTCGGAAACGGCGTCTACCGCATGGGGCAGGTTCAGCACGGCAGAACTGGCATCCAGCCAACATGGCCCCTCGACAACGCCCAACTGATGCTCCATGACATCACAGTCCAGAATGCCCAGAGCCACTCGACCCGACTCGACATAGCTGACCCAGGGTAAGGTAAGTGCTCGACTGAGCAATACCTCACCGCGGGCGATAACCCGCACTTCAGCCGGAAAGTCAATAATTTCAGGTGCTAGCATGGGAGCGACTGTGCCGCTCTTGTGCCTTCATGACCTTGCGCAAAATCAAAGAAACTTGACTAAAAGTCTCACAAACCCTGCAAGACCCGAAAATGGACTCACTCTCCCAGGTAAGCAGCCCGCACCTTGGGGTCTTTCAGCATCACCTTGGCGTCGCCCGACATGGTCACCAGTCCTGACTCCATGACGTAGCCCCGGTCCGCAATGGCGAGCGCACGACTGGCGTTCTGCTCCACCAGCAGCACCGTCACGCCCTGCGCATACACATCACGCACCACTTCGAATATCTTGTCCACCATCAGCGGCGACAAGCCCATCGATGGTTCATCGAGCAAAAGCACCTTGGGACGACTCATCAGCCCGCGCCCCATGGCAAGCATTTGCTGCTCGCCGCCCGACAGCGTGCCAGCCAGCTGATCGCGCCGCTCTTTCAGGCGCGGGAAGATGGTGAACACCTTGTCGATATCCAGTAGGACCTCGGCCTTGTCGTTGCGGATGTACGCGCCCATCTGCAGGTTCTCGACAATCGTCATGCGGGCAAAGACACCGCGTCCTTCGGGCACCATCGCCAGACCCTGCTTGACCAGGTCCCAGGGTCCCTGGCCACGAATGCTCTTGCCCATGTACTGAATATCGCCATCGTTGATCGGCAAAATGCCGGTAATGGCCTTCATGGTCGTCGTCTTGCCAGCGCCGTTGGAGCCGATCAGAGACACCAGTTCACCTTCATGCACTTCAAAGTCGACACCCTTGACCGCCTGGATACCACCGTAGGCGACTTTGAGACCCGTCACTTTAAGAAGAATGTTCATCTTGATTTCCTTGCGGGACAGGTCTTTACTTTGTCCCCAACTTCCTTATCTGTTTGCGGGACAGACCGAAGCCACACGAAGTGGGCAAGCTCTGTCCCCAACCGATTAATGACTAACGCCAAGATAGGCCTCGATCACTTTTTCGTCCTTCTGCACGTCAGCTGGCGTGCCTTCGGCGATCTGTTTACCGTAGTCGAGCACGGTGACCCGGTCGCACAGGCCCATCACGAGTTTGACATCATGCTCGATCAACAGAATGGTGCGGTCGTCATGTCGGATCTTGTCGATCAATTCCCGCAACAGGACTTTTTCAGTGGCGTTCATGCCCGCGGCGGGTTCGTCCAGCGCAATCAATTGAGGATCGGTCGCCAGGGCCCGGGCGATTTCGAGTCGACGCTGGTCACCGTAGCTCAGGGTGCGGGCCTTGTAATCGGCAAGTTTGCCAATGCCCACGTACTCAAGCAACTGCTGCGCGCGCTGGGCGATCGCCGCCTCTTCGATTTTGAAACCGGGCGTGCGGAAAATGGCGCCGATCAGGCCCGAATGGGTGCGAATGTGTCGCCCAACCATGACATTCTCCAGCGCCGTCATTTCGGCAAACAGGCGAATATTCTGAAAAGTGCGCGCAATACCGGCTTTGGCCACTTCATGCACTGCCGTCGGTTGGTAAGGTTTTCCGGCTAATTCAAAAGTCCCGCTGTCGGGGGTGTAAAGCCCGGTCAGCACGTTGAAAAATGTAGTCTTGCCAGCGCCGTTGGGGCCGATCAGACCATAGACCTGACCACGGCGAATACGGATGCCGACATCGCTAAGCGCTTGCAGTCCCCCGAAGCGCTTGGAAACGGCGGCGACGTTGAGTACGGTGTCTGTCATGTTCATCCTTAATCAGTTGGGGACAGAGCTTGTTCGCTTCGCGTAACTACGGTCTGTCCCGCAAGTTTCATCATTTCTGCAGTGACTTGCCGTGATCGGGCGACGGCCACAAGCCGCGCGGCCTTGAGAGCATGATGATGATCATGGCCAGCGCGATCAACAACTGACGCAGGATGGCGGAATCCAGACGACCATCGGTCATGGACTGCAACGGGCCGGCGACATAGCGCAGCACCTCCGGCAAAGCCGATAGCAGCACGGCGCCCAGAATGACACCCGGCAAATGTCCGATGCCACCGAGCACCACCATCGCCACAATCATGACCGACTCCATCAGGCTGAAGGATTCCGGAGAAATGAAGCCCTGAAAAGAAGCAAACATCGCACCTGAGACGCCGCCAAAAGTCGCGCCCATGCCGAACGCAAGCAATTTGAGATTGCGGGTATTGATGCCCATCGCCTTGGCCGCAATTTCATCCTCGCGAATCGCCATCCAGGCGCGCCCGACCCTCGATGTTTCCAGACGGTGCGAGATCACCACGCTGAACACCACCAGCGCCAAGAACAGGTAGTAGTAAAGCGATACCGAGGCCATGTCGAAACCGGCCACTGTTACGGTCTTGCCCAGGTTCAGGCCAAAGAAACTCAAGGAATCAATCTGCCCGAGACCCTTGGGACCGTTGGTGATATTGACCGGATGATCCAGGTTGTTCAGGAAGACGCGAATGATTTCGCCAAAACCCAGCGTCACAATCGCCAGGTAGTCACCCCGCAATCGCAGGGTCGGCGCACCGAGCAGCACACCAAAAAAGCCGGCCAGACCGGCAGCCGCCGGTACCACGATCCACAAAGGGGTATGCAGTCCGTCTGGAAACAAGGCGGCAAACATCTGAAAGGTTTCGGTCAGATGCGGTGACGCCAGCAGGCCATACATGTAAGCGCCGATGGCAAAAAAAGCCACATAACCCAGATCAAGCAGCCCCGCGTAGCCGACCACAATATTGAGCCCGAGAGACAGCAGCACATAGAGCAATGCCATGTCGGCAATGCGCACCCAGGCGTTGCCAAAGCTCTGGAGCAGCAAGGGCAGAACCAGCAGGCCGACAGCGGCCAGCAGGAAGACAATGATTTGTTTTTGTTTCATAACTATCCTTTCGTGGCATCAAGCGCGATCGGCCACCCGCTCACCGAGCAGACCCGAAGGTCGCAGTGTCAGCACCGCGATCAGAACGATGAAGGCAAAAATATCCGAATAGTGACTGCCGAGCACACCACCCGTCAGCGCGCCAATGTAGCCCGCGCCCAGGGATTCGATCAGCCCCAGCAGGATGCCGCCAACCACGGCACCGGCCAAGTTGCCAATACCACCGAAAACTGCCGCCGTAAATGCTTTGAGACCCGGCAAAAAACCCATGCTGTGCTGTACCGTGCCGTAGTTGGCGGCCCACATGACACCGGCGATCGCAGCCAGCACCGCACCGATGACGAAGGTGGCGGAAATCACCACGTCGGGCTTCACGCCCATCAAGGCGGCAACGCGTGGATTCTCGGCCGTGGCACGCATGGCACGTCCCAGCTTGGTGTAGTTCACCAGCCACATCAGGACTGCCAGTGACACCGCCGTCATACCGAGAATCAGCACCTGCGTCGGTGTAATTACGGCGCCGCCAATGTCAAACGGCACGCTCGGGAGCAAAGTGGGATAAGGTTTGTAGTTCGGTTTCCAGATGATCATGGCCAGCGTCTGCAGCAGCAAGGACATGCCGATGGCGGTGATCAGGGGCGCCAGCTTGGGGCTGTTTCGCAGCGGTCGGTAAGCTACTTTTTCAATCACAAAATTGAGCGTTGCCGCCACAATGCAGGCAATCACGGTGGCAATCAGCAGCACCAGCCAACCCGCTGTGTTCGGCATGGCCTCTTTCATCAAGCCGATGATGGACCAGCTGGTCAACGCTCCCACCATCAGCACCTCACCGTGCGCAAAGTTGATCAAGCCGATGATGCCGTAGACCATGGTGTAACCCAGCGCTACCAGGGCATACATGCTGCCCAACACCAGACCATTGATGATCTGCTGTATGAAGGTATCCATAAACTTCTCCGATTATTGGCCGTTGCATGGAAATTAGCTGCGTGCCGACAAGCGGCGTCACCGCTTGGTCTCTGCAATTATTCCAAGCAATAAACCTGCCAGCAATGCGATCAAAGCGACAGAACCAGCGGCTTGGTGATCGGGATTGTAGCGAAGGGGTACTCTCGCCTCGCCCTGCATTCCCATGGGTTTACCCTCGGATTTGGAACTTCTCCGTGAGGTTCATCAGGGAAATTATTGTGTTTCGATCGACCCATACAAAGACTATATTTGGTCATTGATGAACCGAGGAAAGCACCATGCGCTATAGCACCCAGATCCAACCCATCAGCTACCTGAAGGCCAACGCGGCAAAGGTGTTGCTTCAACTCGCCGAGCAGCGTGAGCCCATGATCATCACGCAAAACGGCGAGGCGAAAGCCGTGATTCAGGATGTCGACTCGTTTGAGAAAACGCAGGAAACCCTGGCGCTGCTAAAGATTATTGCCTTGGGCCAGCAGGAGATTGATAACGGCAAGGTCAAGACGGAGACTCACGTTGTGGCACGATTGCGGGCAAAGCTGGCAGCGGTTTGATGCCAGCGCAACGGGATGAGGTGCTGCTTACCGAAGGCGCGGAGCAGGACCTGGAGGAACTCTGCGACTACATCGCAGAGTTTGACTCTATTGCAAACGCCGACCTTGTGCTGGATCGCCCGCTCGAAGTGGCAGAAAGTCTGGAACAGTTTCCCGAGCGCGGCGCCTTCCCCAAGGAATTGCTCGAACTGGGTTTTCGGGATTACAGACAGACCTCATTCAAGCCCTACCGCATTATTTACCGGGTGCTGGACCTCAAGGTCTATATTCATTTGATTGTGGACGGGCGCCGCAACACGCAGTCATTGCTGTTACGCCGCGTGCTGGGTAAGTAACCGGCATCCTGCTGTTAATATCTTCGCATGAGCGAGCTCGCCCCCTACCCCATCGCTGGCTTGGCGCGGCGCATGCTGCGCGAGTTCGACACACGCCAGTCGATCTTTGACTTGCCCAAGCGCAAGTTCGTGCTTGGCGATCCGCGCATTGACCTGTCGGTGCGTTCGCATGGTCACAGCGCTGCCACACCGTTCGGCCCGGCAGCCGGGCCCAACACTCAGTTGGCGCAGAACATCGTGCTGTGCTGGCTGGCTGGCGGCCGTGTCATTGAACTTAAGACAGTCCAGATTCTGGACCGCCTCACGCTGCCGCGACCGTGCATCGACATGCAAACCGTTGGTTACAACGTCGAGTGGTCACAGGAACTGACGCTGCAACAGTCGCTCGAAGAATATGTGAAGGCGGCGATGCTGATCCGCATTCTCGAAGCCAGCGGTCGCCTTGCGCTGGCACCGGGTTTCGGCCGCACCCTATTCGACATGAGCGTCGGCTACGACCTGGCGGGCATCCGCAGCGAACGGGTGCAGGCATTCATTCGCGGCATGATGGACGCCACGGCCGTGGTTGAGCGGCTGCGGCGTGAGCTGCCGGCCGAGCTGGGGCCGCTGCGCGACCTCGATTTCGCCACACGGATTTCAGACACGCTGACGCTGAGCACCTTTCATGGCTGTCCACCCGGCGAGATCGAGGCGATGGTCGGGCATCTGATGCGCGAGCATGGCCTGTCCTGCGTCGTCAAACTGAACCCGACCCTGCTTGGCGCCACCGAGGCACGCAGATTGCTGCACGACGCGCTCGGCTACAACGAGCTGCGCATTCCCGACGACGCGTTTGCCAAGGACGCCAAATGGGAACAGGCCACCGCGTTCATGGACCGCCTGGACGGCGTCGCCCAATCGCTCGGACTGCATCTGGGTGTGAAATTTTCAAACACCTTGATCGTGGAGAACCACAAGAGCTTTTTCCCGGCGAGCGAGAAATTCATGTACCTGTCGGGGCCACCACTGCACGTGCTGGCGATGCATCTGGTGCAGCGCTGGCGAAGTGCCATGGGCGATCGCTTTCCGGTATCGTTCTCTGCCGGTATTGAGCGCGCCAACTTCCCGGATGCGGTCGCTCTCGGGCTGGTGCCGGTCACGGTCTGCACCGACCTGCTGCAAGCCGGCGGCTACTGGCGCGGCTTCGGCTACTTCGAGGAACTGGCACTGCGTATGGATGCGGTGGGCGCGACCACGATCGACGAATTCATCCAACGCGCTTACGGTGAGACCGACTCCAAGGACCTCAGCGCGGCCAAGCTGCGAAACACCGAGATTTACCTGGACCGCATCAGCGCTGACCCCCGTTACCATGCCGACAATCACCGCAAAGGACCGCGCAAGATCGACCGGCGCCTTCAGTTCTTTGATTGCGTCACCTGCAACAAATGCATCCCGGTCTGCCCCAATGACGCCAACTTCAGTATCCGCGTGCCATCCACTCCGAAGGTCCCGCTGAAGATGACGCGCCAGATCGTCAACTTTGCCGACTTCTGCAACGATTGTGGCAACTGCGACGTCTTCTGTCTGGAGGATGGTGGCCCTTACCTGCTCAAGCCACGCCTGTTCGTGAACCGCGAGCGCTGGCTGAACGATGCACCACGCGATGCTGTGCTGATCGAGCCCGACGCAATCAGTGGGCGCTTCGACGGCGTGGTGCTGCGGGTGGCGAGCGGCGAGGAGCCCGGCGACGAGCCGAGAGCCCTGGCACTGTGCAGCTTGCGCGATGCGCTACTGGATCCGCTCGACACCAACCACGTGAACGAGTTTCTGCACTGCACCACATCCCCGTCACAGGCTAGCTGATCAGAACTTCTCCATGCGCAACCAGAGCTGCTGTGCCTGCGCGGCGGCCTCTGCCCGGATCGCATCCATGTCGATGCTGGGTGCCGCGCCAACGACCGGTAGCGCTCCCTCAAAACGCTCGGCCAGCAAGGCATGGCCGGCGTGCAGCCGCCGCGCTGCCACCACCGGATCGTCGCCATGGCGCTTAGCGTCTTCCATTAGGGTCATGCGTTCAGCATTCAAGTCGGACGCATAACCGTCGGTGCCAAGCGCCACGTGGGCGCTGACGCGCAGCGCGGCGGGATAGCCGACGCGGTTGCCACGGTTGGAGCGTGGATTCTGCACCAGCCAGCAACCGAGCTGCTCGGCGCGCAGAACCTGCGCTTCACTCAGGTGCACGCCGTGCGCCAGAATGGAGCCCGGCGGCAGCGCGCCGAGCTGGGCCAGCCGCTCAAGAGGACCGGCCCAGCCCCGTCTTACCGAGTCGTCTACATCGGCAAGATCCTCGGCAACATGCACGTGCAGAACCGTTCTCAACTCGCGACACAAAGCCGCCGCTTCGCGCACGGTTTCGTCAGATACCGTAAACGATGCGTGCAAACCGACCACGCCGCGCACCAGGGGGCGTGTGTTGCTCTGGATGAAACGACGACACTCGGCGAGACCGCGCTGGGCCTCTTCGCGCCCACCATTGCGCTCGCTGGCACCATAGCAGAGCACGGCCGGCATTCCCATGGTCTGGCAAACGTCGGCCAGGATATCGAGCGAGCCTTCGATCAGTTGTGGCGACTCGTGATGGTCGATCAACCCAACCGTGCCGAGCCGCAGCGCCTCGGCCACGTACCACTGCGCCGAAGCGCGCAACGATGCGGCATCGAGCGCACGATCCAGACGCCACCATACGCGCTCCAGAATCTGGACAAAGTTCGCGGGCGGCTCGACTGGCGCGGGCATGCCAAACGGCACCAGCCCCGAATAAAGGTGCGTGTGCGCGTTGACAAAATCTTGGTCGCTCATTGAGTCGTCAATGGCATACCGACACTCATCGCTCGCGCAGCCGGCGAGTCCTTCATCGGCAGCGTTCTGCGACGAATTCCGTCGAACGCCTCCAGCGCGCCAGCCACTGCGGCTGCTGTCGGCACCAGACCAATTTCGCCCACGCCCTTGGCGCCCATAGGCCCTTCGGGCTCAGGCTCCTCAATCAGAATCACATCGACTGTCGGCATGTCGCGCGCGCGCAGAACACCCAATTCCTTGAGCTTGAAAGTCACCGGCATGCCGTTCTCGCAGCGCAGTTCCTCGGTCAGCGCGTAACCCAGTCCCATGTGGATGGCACCTTCGATCTGGCCGGTGCAGAGCGCCGGGTTCACGACCCGTCCCGCATCATGCGCAGCAACCACCCGTTCGACGCGTCCGTTGGCATCCAAAATGACGAGCTGCGTTGCGTAACCGAAGGTCGTATGGGTTTTGATCTTGGCCACCGGTGCACCAAGCGCGGTGGTGTCGCCAATCAGGATGTCACCCGCATAGACCCGACCCACCAGCGCCGCCAGCGCGTGCCCGGCGTCCAGGTCAGCTCTGAGTTTCTCGGCCGCCATCAGCACGGCGCGCCCGCTCAGCAGCGTGCCCCGCGACCCCGTCGTCTGGCCGCACTGCAAGTCAAAGGTCGAGTCCACTTTCGGTACAAAGCAGGACGCCGGCAGTCCCGTCGCCTCGACTGCAAACTGAACCAGCACGGTCAGAAGGCCCTGCCCCATCTCGGTGAAGCCGTTGTAGAGCGAAACGGTCCCGTCCGGTTCGACGACCAACCTGGCTTTGCCCGATTCCTGGACGCCGTTGCCGATGCCGCTGTTCTTGACGCCACAGGCAATGCCCACTGCGCGCCCTTCACGCAGCGCAGCGTCATAGAGCGGCTTTACTGCTTGCAGCGTCTTGCGGATACCGACCGATTTCTCCAACACCTGCCCGGTGGCGAAGGTATCGCCAACGCTCAGGGCATTGCGCCAGCGGATCTCCCAGCGGTCCAGCCCCGCCTTCCGGGCCAGCAGGTCCAGACACCCCTCCATCGCGAAGTTCGACTGATTGGCGCCGAAGCCCCGCATCGCGCCGCATGGCGGGTTGTTGGTGTAGACGGCGAGCGACTCGACGTCCACGTTGGGCACACGGTAGGGGCCGCAGGCGTGGCCCGCCGCCCGCTCAAGCACCTTGGCGCCGACTGAAGCGTACGCGCCGGAGTCACCGACCATGCGCGCCCTGACGGCGGTAATGCGGCCTTCTTCATCGCAGCCCACGGTGTAATCCAGCGACAGCGGGTGACGCTTGGGGTGGATTCGAATCGACTCTTCGCGGCTCAGTGTCAACTTCACCGGGGCGCCAGTCAGCCGCGCCAGCAGCGCGGTTTGGGCCTGAACCGACATGTCCTCCTTGCCACCAAAGGCGCCGCCATTGGGCACCAGTTCGACGAATATCTTTTCCTCGCCGAGGCCCAGAAAACTCGCCAATTGGCGGCGATCCTCGAAGATGCCCTGGCCCTGCGAGCGCAGGTGCAAGCCGCCATCGGACAGCGGCTCGGCCAGTGCGCTCTCGGGCTCAAGGAAAAGATGCTCGATGCGCTGCGTCACCCAGGTGCCGCTCACCACATGCGCGCTGGCTGCAAGCGCCGCTGCGACATCGCCACGGCGCACGATGGCGTGCTCCAGCAGATTCTCGTGCTGCGGGTTGACGCGCGGTGCACCGGTTGCCAATGCGCGCTGCGGTTCGAGCACCGGCTCCAGCACGTCGTAGGTCACATCAACCAGCTTGGCGGCTTCGCGCGCGGTGTGGCGGTCGACGGCCGCAACCGCTGCCAGCACATCGCCAACGCAACGCACTTCCTCCCCCACTGCGACAAAGCCGGGCCAGTCGTTGTGCAGCAAACCGTACCAGCGTTTGCCCGGAACATCGGCAGCGGTCGCCACCGCCCGCACGCCCGGCAGAGCACGGGCGCGCGTGGTATCGATGTGCAGGACACGGGCACGCGGATGCGGGGACAGTGTCAGAGCACCGTGCAGCATGCCCGGCACGTTGAGGTCGGCAATAAAGGGTCGCTCTCCAAGCACGCTCTGTGCGCTTCCAATGCGCATCAATGACTGACCGACCCGTCCATCAGTGCAGGCCGGCGGGATGGTAGCGCCGCGCTTGGCCGCCGCCAACAATTCAACGGCATCAATGATCTTGACGTAGCCGGTGCAGCGACACAGGTGCAAGTCGAGCGCGCGCGCAATCGCCTGGCGTGTCGGTGCCGGATCGCGGTCCGTGATCGCCTTGGCGCGCAACGCAATGCCCGGGATGCAGAAACCGCATTGCAGACCGGCCGTGGCGCCAAAGCAGTCAGCGAGCTGCTGGCGCTCCTTGGCCGGCAGGCCGTCAAGTGTCACGATGGTCTTGCCATTGGCGACCCGGGCCGGCATGGCGCAAGTGGTCTTGGGCAGACCATCGACCAGCGCGACGCAGCAACCGCACTGACCCTGCGGGCTGCAGCCGTCCTTGAGCGACGTGACTGAGCAACGCTCGCGCAGCGTCTCCAGCAGTCTTTCGTCGGAACGCGGTTCAACCCGCCAAGGGGTTCCGTTCAGCACAAATTCGATTACGGCAGCCATTCGATCAATCCTGTTTATTCTTCATGGCAGCTTCGATCTGACGGCACAGGGTTTTCAGTATCTTGATCCGCGCAAAGTTCTTGTCGTTGGCTTCCACCAATGTCCAGGGCGCTACTTCGGTACTGGTTCTGTCGACCATATCGCATACTGCTTGCTCATATTGAGCCCATTTGTCGCGGTTGCGCCAATCCTCTTCGGTAATTTTGAAACGCTTGAAGCCAGTGTTCTCGCGCTCTTTGAAGCGTCGGAACTGTTCGTCCTTGCTGATGGACAGCCAGAATTTGATCACGATGATATTGTGGCGCACCATTTGCGCTTCAAAATCATTGATTTCGCCGTAAGCCCGCATCCAGTCGGGCTCGGGGCAGAAGCCTTCCACTCTCTCAACCAGAACCCGGCCATACCAGGAACGGTCAAAGATCGTGACCCGACCACGTCGTGGGATGTGGCGCCAGAAACGCCACAAATAGGGCTGGGCGCGTTCTTCTTCGGTCGGCGCTGCCACTGCAATGATGGTGTAGTCACGCGCATCCAGCGCACCTGTGATGCGCCGAATGGCGCCTCCCTTGCCCGCCGCGTCGTTGCCTTCAAAGAGGGCAATGACGGTGATGTTCTTAAATGTCGGTCGGCGCAGCAACATCGCGAGCCTGCCCTGATATTTCTCCAGCTGAATGTCAAAAGTCTCATTGGCCAACTTCTGGCTGAGATCCAGTGTCTTGAGAATATCGAGTCGATCGATGGACGGCAGCGGAGGGTGCGCTTTGATGATGGTGGACCTCTCGCCTGCCTGCTCCAGCCGTTTGCGTATCGCGTCGAGAATGATCCGTCCGACGGTCAAGCTGCGGTAATGCGGATCGTAGCCTTCGACAATCGACCAAGGTGCCTCGGCGGTACTGGTGTGCCGAATAACGCTTTCGTTGATCACGCGAAATCTATCGTACAGTTTGTGACGATCCCAGTCGCGTTCGGTGACTCGCCAACGCGTCTTGGGATCTTTTTCCAGTAGCTTGAGGCGTTTCTTCTGCCTCTTCTGAGACAGATGCATCCAGAATTTGATCAGTAGCGCACCCTCATCGCTGAGCATCTTCTCCAGGCGTCGTGCACGCTCCAGACTCTGATCAAGTTCGGCCACTTTGGTACGACCCGCGACTCGATTTAGGATCGGCCATGTATACCAGGAACCGAGGAAGATGCCGATGATTCCTTTGGGTGGCAGCGCACGCCAGAAACGCCACATCATCGGGCGGTCGAGTTCCTCGTCCGACGGATCGCCCATGCCATGGGTCTGAAGATAGCGCGGATCCATCCATTCGTTGAGCAGGTTGACGGTTTCTCCACGCCCTGCGCCATCGACCCCGCCAATCAAGATAATGACCGGGAACTTGGCGAGTTTGGCAAGTTCCATCTGGGCATCGAGCAGTGCTTCGCGCAGCCCGGGCACTTCTGCATCGTAAGTGGCCTTGTCTATCTGGTGTCCAAGTTCCGCGGATTCAAACATGAGGTACTCCGGTCGAATTGACTATCGTCTGCGCCTGATTCAGCGCCCGCAACTGGCGCAACTTCTCGGCGATTCGAATCTCAAGTCCGCGCTCAACCGGGCGGTAAAAACCGGGCGCTGGCATGCCGTCGGGCAGGTAGTGTTCACCGGCGGCAAAACCGCCCTCCTCGTCATGCGCGTAGCGATAATCCTTGCCATAGTCGAGGTCCTTCATCAGCTGAGTCGGCGCATTGCGCAGGTGCATGGGCACGGGCCGCGTGCTGTCCTTCTTGACGAAGGTCTTGGCTTCATTAAAGGCCATGTAAACCGCATTCGATTTAGGCGCAACCGCAAGGTACACGACACACTCGGCCAGCGCCAGTTCACCCTCGGGCGTCCCCAGCCGCTCATAGACGTCGGCCGCATCGAGCGACAGACGCAAGGCGCGCGGGTCGGCCAGGCCGATATCCTCACTGGCCATGCGGATCATGCGGCGCGCCAGATAGCGCGGGTCGACGCCGCCATCGAGCATGCGCACGAACCAGTAGAGCGCAGCGTCGGGGTCGGAACCACGCACCGATTTGTGCAGCGCCGAAATCGTGTCATAAAACTGTTCACCACCTTTGTCAAAGCGGCGCAACTGCTGCCCCAGAACCTTGAGTAGCCAGTCGTCGCTGATGCAGTCGAGTCCGTGCTGGCTTGACGCCACTGCCAGCGTCTCCAGCGCATTGAGCAGGCGCCGGGCGTCACCGTCTGCGTAGGCAACCAGACGCTCGGATGCTGCGGCTTCGATCGCTGGCAGCACCTGCAAGGCGAGGGCTTTGGCAATGATCTGCTCCAGGTCCGGTCCGGACAGCGGCTGCAAAACATAGACTGCCGCTCTTGACAGCAGCGCCGAGTTGACCTCGAACGACGGGTTCTCGGTCGTCGCTCCCACAAACGTAAACAGGCCGCTTTCAACGTGCGGCAAAAAGGCGTCCTGCTGACTCTTGTTGAAACGGTGCACCTCGTCGACAAAGACAATCATGCGCCTGCCTTGCGCCTGATCGAGACGAGCCTTTTCGACTGCCTCACGAATCTCTTTGACCCCGCCAAGCACGGCGCTGATGGTGATGAACTGGGCGTCGAACGCATCGGCCATCAGCCGCGCAATGGTGGTCTTGCCGGTGCCTGGCGGACCCCACAGAATGCAACTGTGCGGCTGCCCGGACTCAAACGCAGTGCGCAACGCCATTCCTTCGCCCAGAAGGTGCTGCTGGCCGATCACTTCAGCCAGAGTTTTGGGACGCAGCCGCTCGGCCAGCGGCTGAAGATTGGATGCTGGGGTCTTCATCTGTCTGTATTGTGGCCTACGGCGGGCAGGGTGAGGGCTTTCATGGCGATCAATGACTCTTCAGCGATGCGATACTGATGCCCTATGTGGTTGAAATATCTATCAGTCCCGGCAGGTGATCGACGAGCGCAAGACGCGGACCGCGCTGCGCCGCCGATTGACGAATGCCGCGACGCGATCGCCGCCTGGCTGACATCCGCCAACATCCAGCAGACTTGCGGCGCCGGGCGCGGCGGCATCACTGGCAAATTCGATGCGAATGGAAAGCCACTGTTCTTGTATGGCGAAATCACCGGCTACTGGCTGCGCTGGGCATCGCTTTACGCGCCCGATCCGCAGCGCATGGGTGCAGCGGTCCAGTTCCTGCACGACCAATGGTCCGGACCCGACCCTGCGCCGACGCGCTTCGGCGCCGTAGCCGATTGGCGCAACAGTGCCCTCTTCAGCTTCGACCTCGCGATGATGCTGCGCGGCCTGGCTGACGCAACCCCGGTCGCTGGGCACGATCGCTGCGCACGGACAGCGGCGCGGATTGTGCCGTGGCTGGACCGCATGATCGATGCGCAGGGGCTGTTGCAGTCCCATCGCACGTTGAACAATGCCGAGCTACCTTCGCGTTGGTCCACGCTTTCGGGTCCGTCCCAAGCCAAGACGGCGGCAGCGATCCTGCAGGCCGATGAATGGCTAACGCCGCAATTGCGCAGTGCGGCGCGGCAGACACTGGCGCATTGGTGTAATCGGGCGACCGAGCATCGCGATCTTCATCCGCGCTTCTACGCATGGGAGGGGCAGGCGTGCGCGGGGGCTGCAATCGACATCGCGAGCGTGCTGGCCGACTGTGACGACGCCGGCATGTTCCCCGAGCAGGCCGGCATTCCCGGCAGTCCGTCCCGCGGCGACATCCAGGCGCAGGGTCTGCGGCTATTGTGCCTCGGCGCGGCGCCCGACCAGACACGCGAAGCCGTAGCCGCAGGACTGATTCAGCATGTGCAGGCCGATGGCTCGGTCTGCTGCCACCTCGATGAACCCGGCGCCAATGTATGGTGCGCGCTGTTCGCCCATCAGGCGCTGGATTGGTTGTGTGCGCAGCGCCGCAATGCGTCAGCACCGGATGCCACAACCGTCATTTGAAAGGCTACCTGTGACACTTGCTGAATCGACAAGAAAGCAATGCGGCCCGGTCGCATTTTCTGCGCTCCAGTGCTTTGGCGGCGACGGACGATAAGCGTGGGGTGGCTGCAGCGTTTCGCGGTAAAGGTAGGCAGGGCGGCGCGGCTGCGGCTGCTGCGGGCGTCGGTGCGATCAAGCATCAAGGGCGATGTGAGGCCATCGGCCCCGGTGCTGCGGGCCGCCTGGCAGCCAGGTTTGAGCGTGGTGATTCCAGAGCGCGGCACGCCGGAGTTGCTCGATCGGGCGCTCGGCGGCCTGGGTCCGGCGCTGGAGGGCATCACCGAAGCAGTCGAGATCATCGTCGTGGTCAATGGCGCGCCGGCCACGCTGTACGCCGGCGTGCAGGCACGTTTCCCGCAGGTGCGCTGGCAGTTCCACGACGCGCCGCTGGGATTCTCCGGCGCGTTGGCGCGCGGCCTGGCGGCAGCTCGATTCGGCGGCGTGTATCTGCACAACAGCGACATGGTGCTGGAGCCCGAAACGCTCACGCAGTTGCTGCCGTGGCGCGCACCGCATGTCTTCGCGGTAGCTTCTCAGATCTTCTTCGACAATCCGGACAAGCGGCGCGAGGAAACCGGCTGGGGCGAGATGCGGCTGGTTGACGGTCTGCCCGAGCCTTATGAGCGTGAGCCGCAAGGCGACGGCCTGGTGCGTAGCAGCCTGTATGCCAGCGGTGGCTCCACCCTGTTCGACACCGCGCTGCTGCGCCTATTTTCGGCCAACACCCAGTCGTACGCGCCTTTCTACTGGGAAGACCTGGATTGGGGCATTCAGGCCTGGCGCAGCGGACTGGAAGTGCTGTTCCATCCGGGTTCGGTCGCCTGGCACCGCCACCGCGCGACGGTCGCGCACTTCTACTCGTTCAGAGAGATCGAGCGCATCTTGGCGCGCAACAAGCTGCTGTTCCGCTTGCGCTACCTTGATGCGAAGCGCGCGCTGGACGACGCCGGGCACTGCGACGCCGACACGGTCCGCGAGATAACCAGCCGCACCGCACTGCGCGAGATCCGGCAGATTCGTGCGGACGGCCGGCGCGCGCCGTTTCCGCAAATCGAGCAGCACCTGCAGGCGGATCGCTTCTACGCACGGCCAAGTGTCGCCGACGGACGACCGCTGGTGCTGGTGGTGTCTCCGTTCCACATCCTGCCGCCGCGTCACGGCGGCGCGCGGCGCACCTGGCGGCTGTGCGACGAGTTGTCGTCGCGCTGGCGCTTTATTCTGCTGAGCGACGAAGGCAATGCCTACGACGGCGACTCCTGGCAACATGTAGGGCCGTTCGAGAGCGTGCACCTCGTCAGTGGCCGACCCAACGGCGGTGCCGGCCGCATCGAGCGCATCCGGACCCATTCGCATGCGCGGCTGCAGGACGAGCTCGACCGCCTGGTGGCGGTGCACCAGCCCGACCTGATTCAGTTCGAGCATGTCGAGCTGGCCGCGCTGCACTGGCCTGTCGGCGTGCCGGCACTGCTGAGCGCGCACGATGTGCTGTTGACGATCGACGGCGACACGCAGGCCGATGCACTCGAACGCGATCTGCTGGCGCGGTTCTGCGCGCGGGTGGCCTGCTCGCGCGAGGATGCAGCGCTGCTGGCACCGCTTTCAAGTCGTGTGGTGCCCAACGGTACACAGCTGTTCGCTGCCACTCCTTCATCGAAGGGCTTGCACAGCCTTCTGTTTGCCGGGCCGTTCCGCTATTCTCCCAACCTCGAAGGCCTGCGCCGGTTCCTGGTGCAGGTCTTCCCCGAACTGCGGCGCCGCTTTCCAGACCTGGAGATCACCGTGCTGGGCGGAGCAGGTGCACGCCAATTTGCCGCGAGCGATCCGCTGCTGAGTCAGCCGGGCGTCTGGGTCATGGATGCCGTCGACGACGTCGGCCCATGGCTCTCGCGCTGCGCGCTGACCATCAATCCTCTGGTCGGCACACGCGGATCGAGCTTGAAGCTGATCGAGTCGCTGGCCGCGGGCCGGATCTGCGTCTGCACCGTCGATGGCGCGCGCGGATTTCTGGACAGCGCTCTGCCGGCATTGCTGATCGCCCACGACATCCCCAGCATGCTCGAACCGATCGCGCGCATGCTCGCTGATGAGCCCGCGCGCCTGGCGCTGGAACGACCCGACCGCGCGCAACTCCAGCCATATTCATGGGCGAGCGCAGCGACGAAGCTCGAGCAGGTCTATCGCAACCTGCTGGACAACGCGCAAAAGGGGCCCCGATGACATGGCCCTATGACCTGACGGCAGAGTTCTACGATGAGGACATGGGCCGCAACAACGACGGACGTGATGTCGCTTGGTACGTCGGGCAGGCTAGGAACGCGCCGGCCGGCACGATTCTGGAACTCGGCTGCGGCACCGGCCGCGTGACCGTGCCTCTGGCGCAAGCTGGATTTACGGTCGTTGCCGCCGATTGCTCAGTGCCGATGTTGCGCGAGTTGGCAGTGAAGTCCGCCGCCGCGCAACTTACGCAGCGTATTGCTCCGCTGGCAATGGACATGGGAAAGTGGAGCCTCGCCACGCAGTTCTCAGCACGATTTGCCGCGATCTTCTGCCCGTTTTCCGCGTTCACGTATCTGGTGGACGAGGACCACCGCGCGAGCATGCTGGCAGGCGCGCGCGCCTGTCTGGCGCCAGGTGGCGTGCTGGCGCTGGACACCTTCGTACCCGACGTGCGGCTCGACTCGCTCAACGACCGGGACCGGATCGATGACTATCGTCGCGCATTGCCCGAACGCTGGCGCCCGGCCGTGACGCTTGCCCGCTCCAAGCGACTGACGCGTAATGTCAGGCCCGGCGTCAACCTGATCGAACGGCAATACCGATTCCTGAATGATCAGGGTGCCGTGCTCCGGGACGTCGAAACCGAAAGCTTCCAGCGGCCCTACGCGCCCGCCGAATTGCTGGCCACGCTAGCGGCGGCCGGGTTCACCAATGTGCGGGCCTGCGGCGATTTCGACGCTGCAACCCCGGCCCGGGCGCCGGCACGGACGATCGCCGTGGCGGCGCAGCAGACCCACCGATGAAATTGATCGCCATCGTGTTCGGGACTCGACCCGAAGTCATCAAGCTGGTACCGGTCATCACGCGGCTGCGGGCGGCGCAGTGGTGTAAGGTCGCGTTGCTGCCGACCGGCCAACACGGCCACCTGCTGGGTCAGGCGATGAACGAATGCGGCTTGCAGCCGATGCCCCTGCCGCCACCTCCGATGCTGCAGGATCCAGCGCGCTTGGTGCGCACTCTGACCCAACGGGCGCGGGCGATGCTCGACGCTGTGCGCCCCCACCTGGTGCTCGTCCACGGCGACACCGCAACCGCGCTGGCCGGCGCCCAGGCAGCCGTCGATCTGGGGTTGCCGTTGGGCCACGTCGAAGCCGGTTTGCGGACCTACGATCTTCAGAACCCTTACCCCGAAGAACAGAACCGGCAAACCATCGCCCGACTGGCCCAACTGCATTTCGCGCCGACGGCGGCGGCGGGCCGCAACCTGCTCAACGAGGGCATTGCGTCCACCTCGGTCTTTGTGACCGGCAATACCATTGTGGACATGCTGCAAAGCGTCCGCCTGACCACCGCCGCGCCGATCCGCGATGGCGAGCGCCTTGCCGTGGTGACACTGCATCGACGTGAACTGGTGCCATATCTGGATCAGGTGGTGGCCGGTTTGAATTCGGCGGTCGACTGCCATGCGGATTTGCGGGTCGTAATACCACTGCATCACAACCCGGCGATCGCGGAGCCCTTGCGCGCGGCGTTTGGCCATCATCCGCGTATCGAACTGATTCCCGCCCTGCCTTATCCGAAATTCCTCGCGCTGCTTGCGAGCGCCTGCCTCGTGGTGACGGATTCCGGCGGTGTGCAGGAAGAAGCGGCAATCCTGGGAGTGCCACTGGTGGTCGCCCGACGCTTGACTGAGCGGCCCGAAGTGCTCAGCAACGGCCGAGGGGTGGTGACGGGATTCGACGCCATCGCGATCGAGCAAGCGGTCGATTGGGCGCTCCGGCTCGGGCCGGCCACCGGCCGCGACGACGGTCTCGGCGACGGCCGCGCAGCCGAGCGCATCGAGCTGGTCTTGAAGGATTTCCTGTGCGGGCAGTCACGCCGCCCGATCTCTGCTGGCACTTGTGGACTACCAGGGATATAGGTGACTCCAGTCAGGTGGCCTGCCTTCATTGGCTGGCGATACGGCGGGGATCAAATTCAGCTGTATTCAAGGTTTGTAGGATGCCCGCCCGCAGAGGTGTACCAAGCTCGCACCGATTAGACGATCTGCGCTGTCACAGTAACACGGCGTCGAGCTGGCTTGAAAGGCTCAGCCACCGGTCTTCGAGGCTCTGCAATTCATCGTTGACGGTCTTGAGTCGTTTGCCAAGTTCCGCGATTTCTGCCGGATGTGGCGCCGCACTCAAGTTGGCCTCGAGTGCCGCGCCTTCGCCGTTGAGGGTCGTCATGCGGGCCTCAACGTCTTCGAGTTGGCGCCTGAGTGTGCCCCGCGCCGCAGGTTTGGTTTTGTTCGGCGTTGCCGCCTGTGTCTGCGCTTTGCGCTCGGCCTTGGCAGCCGCACTGCTGGCCTCCTTGATCGCGTCGCGCTGTCGTCTGGCCTCGTCGAGCAGGTAGCGCTGGTAATCGTCCAGGTCGCCATCAAATGGGGCGACGCCGCCGCGCGACACCATCCAGAACTCGTCGCAGACGGCGCGCAGCAGGGCGCGGTCATGGCTAACCAGCATCACCGTGCCCTCGAATTCGTTGAGCGCCATGGAGAGCGCCTCGCGGGTTGCCAGGTCGAGGTGATTTGTGGGCTCGTCGAGCAGCAACAGGTTGGGGCGCTGCCAGACGATCATGCAAAGCACCAGACGTGCTTTTTCGCCGCCGCTCATGCTGCCTACCGCCTGCTTGACCATGTCGCCACTGAAGTTGAAGGTTCCCAGAAAGCTGCGCAGGTCCTGTTCGCGCATCGCCTGACCGGCGACCTTGCCAGCGGCAGCCATGTCCTTGGCCAGTCGAACCATGTGTTCGATCGGTGTGTCGGTAGGCCGCAGCACGTCCAGTTCCTGCTGCGCAAAATACCCGATGTTGAGGCCTTTGCCCTCGATCAAGTCACCGTCGATCGGCGCCAGGGCGCGGGCAACGGTCTTGACCAGGGTTGACTTGCCCTGACCGTTAGCGCCGAGAATTCCGATGCGTTGGCCGGCCAGAACCGAGCGACTGACTTTCTCGACGATGATTGCAGGGGGCGTACCAGGCGGACTGCCCTCAGGCGGCGGGTAGCCAAAGCTAACCCCCTGCATGGAAAGCATCGGATTGGGCAGATTGGCCGGCTCCTTGAACTCAAAGGTGAAATCGGCTTCGCTGAGCAGTGGTGCAATCTTCTCCATACGATCAAGCGCCTTGACACGACTTTGCGCCTGTTTGGCCTTGCTGGCTTTGGCTTTGAAGCGGGCAATGAATTTTTGCAGGTGGGCGATTCTGTCCTGCTGTTTAGCGTAGGCGTTCTGCTGCAATTCGATCTGTTCGGCACGCATATCTTCAAACTTGCTGTAGTTGCCACCGTAGCGCACCAGTTTGGTGGCATCGATGTGCAGAGTAACGCTGGTGACGGCATCCAGAAATTCCCGATCATGGCTGATGACAACCATGGTGCCCTCGTACTTCTTGAGCCATGTCTCCAGCCATACCAGTGCGTCCAGATCCAGGTGATTGGTCGGTTCGTCCAACAGCAGCAGATCGGAAGGGCACATCAGCGCTCGGGCCAGTTGCAAACGCATGCGCCAGCCACCTGAGAAGCTGTTGACCGGATTGGCGAGTTCGGTGGTCTTGAAGCCCAGGCCCAGGATCAGCGCCTGCGCCCGGGCAGCGGCGTCATTGACTCCGGTATCCTGCAATTGCATGTAGGCGTGCGCCATGCGATCATAGTCGTCGGTCGCTTCGGCAAGGGCCACTTCCTGCTGTGCCGCCAGCAGCGCGGTGTCGCCTTCGACCACAAAGTCGGTAGCGCTTTGACCGGTCTCGGGCATATCCTGCGCCACCTGTCCCAGTCGCCACTGGGTCGGGACGGAGCACTCGCCGGCGTCTTCATGCAGCATGCCATTGAGCAGCGCAAACAGTGAAGACTTGCCGCTGCCGTTGCGGCCAACCAGTCCGACTTTCTCACCGGGGTTGATGGTGGCGCTGGCTGCGTCGAGAAGCACTTTTGCGCCGCGGCGCAGAGTGACGTTTTTTAGGCTTATCAAAGGAATCTTTCAGAGACTATAGTGGGCGCAATGCAGGCTGTGAAGAAAACCCGAACTGGTCTCGACTTGCCGACCTGCGTTGGCACGTTGCAGCTTCAGTATTTTAGAAGCGCGTCGCGGCTTAGCAGCAATACCTGATCAGTTCCGGCACTGGTTTCAAGCCATACGGCTTCGAGTTGACCGAAGGCGGCCTCAAAGTGCTCGCGCTCGTTGCCAACTTCGAGCACCAGCACGGCCTGTGGGCTCATGTGCCGGGGGGCATCCTTCATAAGTTGACGGACAAAGTCCATGCCGTCGCTGCCACCGTGCCGGTTTCCGTCGAGCGCCATCGCAGGCTCGGCGCGATACTCTGGTGGCAGAGTGGCCATGCTCTGCGCGTTGACATAGGGCGGGTTACAAAGTATCAGGTCGTATGGACCTCCAATCCCTGACATGCCGTCGCAGCACAGCAGCGCAATTCGATGCCGCAATTGGTGTCTGTCAATGTTGATGGCAGCCACCGTCAGTGCATCGGCAGAGATGTCGGTGGCGTCGACACTCACGTCGGCGTAGGTCTTTGCAGCAAGGATTGCCAGGCTGGCATTGCCGGTGCACAGGTCAAGCACTTTGTTCGTGGCAGAACTAAGCCAGGGGTCAATGGCGCCGTTGACCAGAAGTTCGGCGATCAGGGAGCGCGGCACGATGACGCGCTCGTCGACATAAAAGGCAAGGCCCTGCAACCAGGCTTCGTGCGTCAGGTAGGCAGCGGGCTTGCGCGACGAAACTCTCTGCGCCAGCAGCGCTGCTACACCCGACTGCTGCGCCGGGGTCGGCGTCTGCTGTGCCACCGAAGCATTGCCTTCCAGCGGTGAATCCAGTGGCAAGCCAAGTTGCCACAGGACCAGCCAAGCTGCCTCGTCGAAAGCGTTCTGCGTGCCATGTCCGAACTGCACGCCGGCCGCAATGAGTTGACGAGCGCCCGCTTCGATCAATTCAAGAATATTCATGGCTGCGCTTGAGTATCAAGCGTGCTCAGGACAATGCTCGACCGCCAGCGGTTTATCACTGCGTTCAATGCTTGACGTCGAGTGTGATTTCGGTGAACGACGGCTCGTCATCAGGGTCTTCGATCGGCTCCTCCACCTTGGCCTTGGCACTAAAGTCGTTCTGCAGTCGCCACATCAAATTGGTCGGTGAGTCAGCTTGAGACAGCCCTTCGTTTCGGTCCACCTGGCCTTCCAGAATCAGGCGCGCAATATCCTGCTCGAAAGTTTGCCCGCCTTGCACCATCGATTTTTCCATCGCGTCCTGAAGACTGGAGAATTCGCCTTTCTGAATCAGTTCTGCCACCAGTGCGGTGTTAAACAGGATTTCAACTGCAGGCATTCGCCCACTGGTGGTCGTGCGCAACAAGCGCTGCGACACCACTGCTCGCAGGGAGGCTGCCAGGTCCCCCAACATGGTCGAGCGGACCTCCACCGGATAAAAACTCAGAACTCGATTAAGTGCATGGTGACTGTTGTTGGCGTGCATGGTTGCCAGGCACAAATGGCCGGATTGCGAGTAGGCCAGCGCTGCCGACATCGTCTCGCGGTCCCGAATTTCGCCAATCTGGATCACATCGGGCGATTGCCGAAGGGCATTTTTGAGAGCAGTTTGGGCTGATGCAGTGTCAGCTCCGACTTCGCGCTGATTGACCACAGAGCGTTTGTTCTTGAACAGAAATTCGATCGGATCTTCAATCGTCAGAATATGACCCGACGCGTTCGCATTGCGGTGGTCAAGCATGGATGCGAGCGTGGTGCTTTTGCCGGTTCCGGTGGCACCGACCAGCAGCAGCAAACCCCTTCTTTCCATCACCAGATCGCTCAAAATGGCCGGCAGGAACAGGCTGGCCAAGGGTGGAATATCGAGCGCAATGAACCGAATTACCGCGGCCAGTGTGCCACGTTGACGCATGGCACTAATTCGAAACCGGCCGACTCCGGGCAAGCCCCAAGCCATGTTCAACTCACTGGTTCGCTCTAGATCCTGTATCTGCTCGGTGGTCAGAATTTCTGCAAGCAGATTGCGTGGACCATCGGTGGGAAGGTTTTGGTTATTGATTGGAAAACATTGTCCATTGATGCGAATCAGAATCGGTGCGTGGGCCGAGAGATACAGATCGGAGGCTCCTTTTTCACTCATCAGGCGAAGGAGTCGCTCCATGGTATTCGCACTTTTGTCATTCGCCATGATCGAGGCCCCTGTTCTTCTGCGGAGTTCTGAAGAGGTTCAATCGCGCAACAAATCGTTCAGGCTTGTCTTGGCGCGGGTCTGGGCATCAACCCTCTTCACGATGACCGCCGCGTACAGGCTGTATCTGCCACCGTCTTTTGGCAAACTTCCGCTGATCACAACCGAGCCACTGGGGATTCGTCCATAGCTGATGCTATCGGTCGCACGTTCGTAAATGGGTGTGCTCTGCCCAAGGTAGACGCCCATCGAGAGAACCGAGTTCTCCTCGACGATCACACCCTCGACGACCTCCGAGCGTGCACCAATAAAGCAGTTGTCCTCGATGATGGTTGGTCCCGCCTGCATCGGCTCCAGCACGCCGCCAATGCCCACGCCCCCACTCAAATGCACATTCTTGCCGATCTGGGCGCAGGACCCGACGGTCGCCCAGGTATCGACCATGGTGCCTTCGTCGACGTAGGCACCGATGTTCACATACGAGGGCATCAAGATCACGCCCTTGCCAATAAAGCTGCCGCGCCGTGCCACGGCGGGCGGAACGACACGCACGCCAGTCGCTCTCATGCCCTCTTCGTCGATATGGGCAAATTTTGTCTGCACCTTGTCGTAAAAACCCAGGTCGCCGGCCTTGATGATGGTGTTGTCCGTCAGGCGAAAACTCAGTAACACCGCCTTCTTGATCCATTGGTGCGTTGTCCACTGGCCGACGCCGTCGCGGGTGGCAACGCGCAAACGACCGGTGTTGAGATCCGAGATCACGTGCTCAACTGCCTCACGAACGTGGGGGCTGTTTTCGGCGGTGAGGGAGTTGCGGCCTTCCCACGCCAGTTCAATGAGGGCTTGGATTTGTTGGGTCATACAGTAAACAGCGTTCGATGATCAGGAATAAAGCTCGAGTTCAGACTCTGGAGTTGACAAATTGGACAATGCGCTGTGCCGCTTCGACGCATTCGGCAGCTTCGGCCACCAGGGCCATGCGGATGCGCTGCCGCCCCGGGTTGACACCCTGGCGGTCGCGTGACAGGTAGGAGCCTGGCAACACCGTGACATTGTAGAGAGTGAAAAGTTCGCGTGCGAAATCGACGTCGCTTCCCCTGACCTTGGCCCACAGGTAGAAGCCGGCGTCCGGCAGGGAAACTTCGAGCACGCCTTGTAGCAAAGGCGTGACCTGAGAAAACTTGCAGCGGTACAGCGTCCGGTTCTCGATCACGTGTTGTTCATCTCGCCAGGCGGCGATGCTGGCGGCTTGCACTACCGGACTCATCGCGCAGCCATGGTAGGTTCGGTACAGCAGAAACTGTTTGATGAGTGCGGCGTCACCAAAACAAAAACCGCTTCGCATGCCTGGCACATTGCTGCGTTTGGACAGGCTCGTCAGCGCGAGCAGGTTCTTGAAGGTGCTGCGCCCGAGTTTGGCAGACGCTTGCATGCCTCCCAACGGCGGCTCGTCGCCAAAATAGATTTCGCTGTAACACTCGTCCGAAGCGATCACAAAGCCGAACCGATCGCTCAGATCAAAAAGCTTCTTCCACTCGGACAAAGGCATTACCGCCCCGGTCGGGTTGCCTGGCGAGCAGACAATGAGCAACTGGGTTTGAGCCCAAACGGAGTCGGGTACAGAGTCCCAGTCCTGCGCAAAATTGCGCGCCGCGTCGGTCGGTACAAAGTAGGGTTGCGCACCAGCAAGCAAGGCCGCGCCTTCGTAGATTTGGTAGAACGGGTTTGGACACACCACGATCGGCTTGGCATCGCCTGTCGTGGTCGTGGGGACCGCGTTGACGATGGTCTGGGTCAGTGCAAACAGGGCTTCACGCGAGCCGGTGACCGGCAGCATCTGGCTTGCCGGATCAAGGTCCAGACCATAGCGTTTGCCTAACCAGTCTGCAAAGGCTTCACGCAACTTGACATCGCCTGCGGTCGCAGGGTAAGAGGCCAGGCCACTGGGAGTGTTCAGCACCGCGTCAATCATTGCCTGTTGAATGAACGCCGGTGTCGGGTGCTTGGGTTCGCCCATGCCCAGACTGATATGTGCCAGAGCGGGATTCGGCGTGACATCGGAAAAGAGCTGACGCAGTCGCTCGAACGGGTAGGGCTGAAGAAGGGATAGCAGTGAGTTCATGACTCGCGATTATCCAGCCTGGCCGCGGGCGGCTCGCCCATTAGCCGAAGAACTAGCGTGGATTTGGCTATTTCTTGCGGCGCACTGTCACTGGTTTGGTTTCAGTGGTCTTGGGCGCGTCGCCCAAAATCGATTTCAGGGGGCAGACTTTGACGACGGGGCATTTGCTGCAACTGGCAACGATCGCGATCGGGCAGACGGTCATGATGATTCCTGGGCTCAGGTGTTGATGACTTCGCAGTATGCACTGGATTTATTGATGGGGGCTCGCACAGATTTGTTGTTTTCCCGGCACACTCAAATCGCGGTAACATCGCGCCGGTGGCCCCGATCAATCTTGTGATTACCATTTTGACCTGGTTAAAGGTGGTTCTGGCAGGTGCGAGGTCCAATAATTTCAACAATGCCTAACGTGACAACCGACCCCATCAAGGTGCTGATCGTAGACGGTCAGCGAATCGTGCTTTCCGGATTGAAACTGCTGATTGAGAGTGACGCGCGCTTTCGTGTCAGCGGAGTCGCTGCTAACCGGGAAGAGGCTCTGCAACAGATCAGCCTGCAAGAACCGGATCTCATTGTTCTTGAGCTTGTCGTTGGGGAAGACAACGCCATTTACATGATTCCCGTTTTGCTGGCAAAGTGCAGAGCCAACATCGCCATACTGACCGGAAGCAGAAACCTGCCTTTGCATGATCAAGCGGTGATCGCGGGGGCTCGAGGCGTTATCGCGAAGGATGAGCTACCGCAAACCTTGTTCACGGCGCTTGAAAAAATATATCAAGGGGAGCTTTGGGTCAACCGCAATGCGACAGCGCGCATCCTGCTGGAAATTGCCAAGGCGCACGCGCCTAAGCAAGCAGGTCCGGAGGAGAAGAAACTCGCGAGCCTGACCAAAAAAGAAGAAAAAGTGCTGCAGGCGGTCGTGGCGTCGTCTGACAAGCAACTGAAGGTGGTGGCCGACGGCTTATGTATCAGCCAGCATACGCTGCGCAATCATCTTGCAGCAATTTACGAAAAACTGGGTGTCACCAGTCGTCTTGAGCTTTATGTCTATTGGAAAAAGTATTCTGCTGCCAAGGCGGCTTAATTTGTCTTTTTCATGACCTGACTGAGTATCTTGACGCCCAGACCGTAACGGTCATCGACTTTCTCGATACGGATCACCTCACCCTCGCAACACAATTTAAGCTGCCCGCCCGGGGTATCAAGGTCCACCCAGAAATCAATTCTGGAACCCGTTTCACATGGCTGATCTTGCACAATATAGAGCCCGGTGGCACTGACGTTGCGCGTCACCCCGCTCACGCCGTTGATGGTGGTCGACAGTTCCGCAGCGTATCTCTTGCTTCGGTGCTCTTTGCCAAACGTGGTGGTCGAAAACTTTCTCATGTTGCCCTCATTCTTCAGGCCGTAGCATACCCCTTAACGTGTCGCTTCGCATCGCATGAAGCTCGTTTTGGACAAGCGGTGGTTGGCAGGGTAGCTCGGCTCGAAAGGCGTGCGATGCTACTAGACGGTGATCGCAATTCCCTTGAATTCGCCGCTCGCAATGCGCTTCTGCCACTCGGCTGGGCCGGTGATGTGGGCACTGGTGCCACCGGCATCAACCGCCACGGTCACAGGCATATCGATCACATCGAATTCATAGATCGCTTCCATGCCGAGGTCGGCAAAACCAACCACCTTGGCGGTCTTGATGGCTTTGCTGACCAGGTAGGCGGCGCCGCCGACGGCCATCAGATAGGCGCTGCCGTGCTTCTTGATGGCCTCGATTGCCATCGGCCCACGTTCGGCCTTGCCGATCATCGAGATAAGGCCAGTCTGGCTCAACATCATCTCGGTGAAACCGTCCATTCGCGTTGCCGTAGTGGGGCCGGCCGGGCCGACTGCCTCATCTTTGACGGGGTCAACCGGACCGACGTAATAAATCACGCGGTTGGTGAAATCGACTGGGAGTTTTTCGCCCTTTGCCAGCATGTCCTTGATGCGCTTGTGGGCGGCGTCGCGTCCGGTCAGCATCTTGCCGTTGAGCAGCAAGGTGTCGCCCGGTTTCCAGCTTGCGACCTGCTCTTTGGTCAGTGTGTTGAGGTCGACTTTTTTGCTCTTGACGTAATCGGGCGTCCATTGCACATCGGGCCACAAATCAAGCGAGGGCGGATCCAGGTACACCGGTCCGCTGCCATCCATCACAAAATGTGCATGACGTGTGGCCGCGCAGTTGGGAATCATGGCGACCGGTTTGCCGGCGGCGTGCGTCGGGTACATCTTGATCTTGATATCGAGCACGGTCGTGAGGCCACCCAGACCCTGCGCCCCGATGCCCAGTGCGTTGACCTTTTCAAACAGTTCGAGTCGGAGTGCTTCGGTTTTGCTGAGCGTTTGCCCAGACGTCGATTTGGCCTGCAACTCATGCATGTCCAGGTCTTCCATCAGGCTTTGTTTGGCCATCAGCACAGCTTTTTCGGCGGTGCCGCCAATGCCGATGCCCAGCATGCCGGGAGGGCACCAGCCGGCACCCATGGTCGGTACGGTCTTGAGCACCCAGTCGACCACAGAGTCGCCCGGGTTCAGCATGACCATCTTGCTCTTGTTCTCGGATCCACCGCCCTTGGCTGCCACGGTGACTTCCAGCTTGTCCCCCGGAACCAGTTCCGTGTAGATCACCGCCGGTGTGTTGTCTTTGGTGTTCTTTCGCTCAAATTGCGGATCGTCCACGACGCTGGCGCGCAGCGTGTTGTCAGGGTGCTTGTAGGCACGGCGCACGCCTTCGTTGATGGCGTCTTCCAGACTGCCGGTCAGGCCTTCCCAGCGCAGATCCAGACCCACCTTCAAAAACACGTTGACAATGCCGGTGTCCTGGCAGATTGGTCGATGACCGACGGCGCTCATCTTGCTGTTGGTCAGGATTTGCGCGATGGCATCTTTGGCCGCCGGACTTTGTTCGCGCTCATAAGCACGTGCCAGGTGGGCGATGTAATCGGACGGATGGTAGTAGCTAATGTATTGGAGTGCAGCAGCAATGGACTCGATCAGGTCAGACTGGCGTATGGTGGTCATGGTGCTATGAAACCTCGGTTGGTGGGTTAAGTGGCGGTTCGTGTGCTGTGAGTTTAACGACAGCCGCCACGGTGGAGCCGCCTTTGTGGCGACTTAGAGCAGGAAGTTTGATGCTAGTCAGTAGCTTGTAAGTGCGAACCACCAAAGTCGCTGAAAATTTCAATTATTTGAGGAGAATTAATCATGAGTGAACCATCGTCCGCGATCGAATCTGTTTTGATTGAGAACCGAGTGTTTCCGCCAAGTCAGGCGGTGATCAAGGCCGCACGTGTTTCAGGTATGGAAAGCTACAACGCCCTGTGTGCCGAAGCAGAGCGTGATTTTGAAGGGTATTGGGCCCGGTTGGCTCGCGAAAACGTGGTCTGGAGCAAGCCCTTCAGCAAGACGCTGAACGAGTCAAACGCACCTTTCTACAAATGGTTTGAGGATGGCGAACTCAATGCTTCGGCAAATTGCCTGGACAAGCACATGGGCACGCCGATCGAAAACAAGACGGCCGTCATCTTTGAGGCCGACGATGGCACCGTCACCAAGACCAGCTACAAGGAATTGTTGCTGCGCGTCAGTCTGTTCGCGAACGCACTGAAGGCCAAGGGTGTCAAGAAGGGCGATCGGGTTTTGGTCTACATGCCCATGACCCTGGAAGGCGTGATCGCGATGCAGGCTTGTGCACGCATTGGTGCCACGCACAGTGTTGTGTTTGGCGGTTTTTCAGCCAAGGCCCTGCAGGAGCGCATCATCGACGCTGGCGCAGTGGCGGTAATTACCGCCAACTATCAGATGCGCGGTGGCAAGGAACTGCCGTTGAAAGCGATTGTGGACGAAGGTCTGGCCCTTGGTGGCTGCGAGTCGATCAAGTTCGTGTTTGTCTATCAGCGTACCGCAAGTGCCTGCAATATGGTGCCCGGGCGCGATCTTACTTTCACCGAAGCGATGGCCGGTCAGCCCGCCGAATGTGCTCCGGTGTTCGTCGGTGCAGAGCATCCGCTTTTTATTCTTTACACCTCGGGCTCGACCGGAAAACCCAAGGGGGTGCAGCACTCCACAGGGGGCTTTCTGTTGTGGGCCAAGCTGACCATGGATTGGACCTTTGATTTGCAGCCATCGGATGTTTTCTGGTGCACAGCCGATATTGGCTGGATCACGGGTCACTCCTACGTCGCATATGGCCCGCTGGCGGCGGGCGCCACCGAGATCATCTTTGAAGGTGTCCCCACCTACCCGGATGCAGGTCGTTTCTGGCAGATGATAGCGCGCCACAAATGCACCATCTTTTACACCGCACCCACAGCCATCCGATCCCTGATCAAGGCGGCCGAAAGCAACGAAAAAATTCACCCGGCACGTTCTGATCTGAGCAGTTTGCGCATCCTGGGAACGGTTGGTGAGCCGATCAATCCGGAGGCCTGGATGTGGTACTACAGGCATGTCGGCGGCGAGCGTTGCCCCATCGTCGATACCTTCTGGCAGACCGAAACGGGTGGTCACATGATCACACCGCTGCCCGGTGCAACCCCGCTGGTCCCTGGCAGTTGTACCTTGCCCCTGCCTGGCATCATGGCGGCGATCGTTGATGAAGCGGGGCACGACGTGCCGAACGGATCAGGCGGCATGCTGGTAGTCAAACGGCCATGGCCTTCGATGATTCGCACCATCTGGAATGACCCTGAGCGTTATAAGAAGAGCTATTTTCCGGATGAGATGGGGGGCACTTATTACTTGGCCGGCGACGGTGCCGTGCGCAGCATAGACCGTGGCTATTTCCGCATCACGGGACGCATCGATGACGTGTTGAATGTGTCGGGCCACCGCATGGGCACCATGGAAATCGAATCGGCGCTCGTCGCCAAAACCGATCTGGTGGCGGAGGCCGCAGTTGTTGGGCGCCCGGATGACATGACGGGCGAAGCGATATGCGCGTTTGTGGTTCTCAAACGCCCTTGCCCGACCGGTGACGAAGCCCGGGCGATTGCCAAGGAACTTCGCGACTGGGTCGCCAAGGAGATCGGCCCGATTGCCAAACCCAAGGACATCCGTTTTGGTGAGAATCTGCCGAAGACGCGATCAGGCAAGATCATGCGTCGTTTGCTGCGCTCCCTGGCGAAAGGTGAATCGATTACCCAGGATACTTCCACCCTGGAGAACCCGGCGATTCTGAGCCAACTGGGACAGACTTATTGATGAGGAAGGTCTGACTATTTCAGGGTCAGGACCCAGGCCGCCAGCCTTTTCGCTTCCTCGTCGTTGACCTGTTTGTTGACCGGCATCGGGACCGCACCCCAGGCCCCGGCGCCACCCTTCATGATCTTGGCAGCGAGTTTGTCTGCCGCGTCCTTTTGCCCGGCATACTTCTTGGCAACTTCCTGATAAGCTGGGCCCACCACCTTTTTGTCGATGGCGTGACACGACATGCAGTTTTTCGATTTGGCAAGGGCCAGATCGGCCAGCGCCGGGACGGCGATTGCAGACCAGATCAGCAACACTAACGGAGCGCGGCCCATTGTGGGTTTTCTTTGTCGTTTGGGTTACAGTTGATTGATCGAATTGTAATGACTGTGCCGACCGGGTGCGGGTCGGTGGAATCAACTTAGGAGCAGGACGTGTATCTACTAGGGCTTGGACTGATCTTTCTGGCAATGAAGTTCTTTGGTTGGGGCATGGTGGCGGCCTGGGATTGGTGGTTTGTGGTGGCGCCGTTTGGGCTTGCCGTGCTGTGGTGGGCCTGGGCAGATTGGTCTGGCTACACCAAGAAGAAAGTCATGAAACAAGAAGACGCACGCCGCCAGCATCGAGTTGACATGAATCGACAAGCTTTGGGCAGTTCTTCCAAAAAAAAGCGACGCTGACGAAGCCTCAAAATAACCCAAACAGCGCGCCCAGGTCTGGCGGGTGCTAAGGCCGGCGGCTCAGTAGTTGTCGAGCACGGCGCCCTTGCTGGCTGTTGATGCATTGAAGGCAAACTTGGCCTGCACGCCACGGGTATAGCGTGGCCGCGGCGCCTTCCAGACAGAGCGGCGCCTGGCAATTTCCTCGTCACTGACATTGAGTTGCAGCAGCAACTGGTGTGCATCGATGGTGACCGAGTCGCCCTCCTCGATGAACGCAATGGTGCCACCGACTGCTGCTTCGGGCGCGACGTGTCCCACCACCATTCCCCAGGTGCCGCCGGAAAAGCGACCATCCGTGATCAGACCGACCGACTCGCCCAGTCCCTGACCGACCAGGGCTCCGGTCGGCGCCAGCATCTCGGGCATGCCGGGGCCACCCTTGGGGCCAAGGTAGCGCAACACCATGATGTCGCCCGCCACGATCTTGCCGGCCAGAATGGCCGCCAAGCCCGATTGTTCGTCGTCGAAGACGCGCGCCGGGCCGGTGATCACCGGGTTCTTCAGGCCGGTGATTTTGGCGACGCAGCCTTCAGGCGCCAGATTGCCCTTCAGTATGGCAAGGTGCCCCTGCTGATACATCGGGTTGGACAGCGGGCGAATCACATTCTGGTCAGCGCGTGGTGCTGCTGGCACTTCTTTCAATACCTCGGCGATGGTCTGGCCGGAGATCGTGATGCAATCACCATGCAATAGTCCGGCCGACAAAAGCGTCTTCATGACTTGCGGGATGCCGCCAGCCCGGTGCAAATCCACCGCTAAATACTGGCCACTGGGTTTCAGGTCGCACAGCACCGGGGTCTTCTGGCGCACTCGTTCAAAATCGTCGATCGTCCACTCCACGCCCGCTGCATGTGCAATTGCGAGAAAGTGCAGTACCGCATTGGTCGAGCCACCGATGGCCATGATCACGGCGACCGCGTTCTCGATCGACTTGCGGGTCACGATGTCGCGTGGCTTCAGGTCCCTCTTGATGGCTTCGATCAGTAAGCGCGCCGACTCCCGAGTTGAATCCACTTTTTCCTCATGTGGATTGGCCATGGTACTGGAGTAAGGCAGCGACATGCCGAGCGCTTCAAAGGCCGACGACATGGTGTTGGCCGTGTACATGCCGCCGCAGGATCCGGTGCCGGGGACGGCGCGTCGCTCGATTTCCAACAGATCTTCATCGCTCATGCGACCGGCCGCATTCTCGCCGACAGCTTCGAACACACTGACGATATTGAGGTCCTTGCCCTGATAGTGGCCGGGCAGAATGGTGCCGCCATAGACAAAGATGGCGGGCACGTTGGCGCGCAACATACCCATCATGCCGCCCGGCATGTTCTTGTCGCAACCACCAACCACCAGTACTCCATCCATCCACTGACCCTGGACGCAGGTTTCGATGCAGTCCGAGATGACTTCTCGGCTGACCAGCGAATATTTCATGCCCTCGGTACCCATCGACATGCCATCTGAAATGGTGGGTGTTCCGAACACTTGTGCGTTGCCGCCGGCGTCTTCGATCGCCGCGACGGCCGCATTGGCCAATTTCTGCAGTCCGCTGTTGCAAGGCGTGATTGTGCTGTGACCGTTGGCGACGCCGACCATGGGCTTGTAGAAATCCTCGGCCTGATAACCCATGGCGTAGTACATGGAGCGATTGGGCGCACGTGACTTGCCTTCGGTAATATTCTTGCTACGCGGATTGAGGACGACGGGTTGGGTGGCCATTGCATGTTTCTCGTAACAAGGATTTGAGGTTCCCGGGCCAGAGCGGTTGCCGGACACTATTGTTTTGTATATTCGGGATATTTTATCGGTCGTTCTGATACTTGTGCTTGCGTGCACAATTCGCCCATGCTGATTCATCCTCAAATCAATCCTGTCGCACTGCAACTCGGTCCGTTGGCGGTCCACTGGTATGGGCTGACATATTTGGCGGCCTTTGGCCTGTTCATGTTCCTTGGAACCAGGCGCCTGCGGCATGAGCCGTTTGCGTTGATCAAGGGCGAGTCTGCCTGGAGCCAAAAGGATGTCGAGGACATCCTGTTCATGGGGGTGATGGGCGTGGTACTGGGGGGGCGGATCGGATATTGCCTGTTTTACAAACCGGTCTACTACCTGAACCATCCGCTCGAGATTTTTGCGGTCTGGGCTGGCGGCATGGCTTTTCATGGTGGTCTTATCGGGGTCATCGTTGCCATGCTCTGGTTCGCGCGTTCGCGCGGCAAGCCATGGTTACAGGTCGCCGATTTTGTTGCACCCTGTGTGCCAACCGGCCTGGCTGCAGGGCGCGTCGGCAACTTTATCAATGGCGAACTGTGGGGTCGCGTGTGCAGTCCCGATTTGCCCTGGGGTATGGTGTTTAGGGGTGCCGGCGATTTGCCGCGCCACCCTTCTCAGGTCTATCAGTTCCTGCTCGAAGGACTGCTACTGTTTGTTCTGCTGTGGTTGTATGCCCGCAAGCCAAGGCATCAGGGGCAGGTGGCCGCCGCCTTTCTGATCGGTTATGGTGCGTTTCGCTTCATCGCCGAGTTTTTCCGTGAGCCGGACGCCCATCTCGGCATCCTGTCCATGGGCCTGAGCATGGGGCAATGGCTCTGCGTACCGATGCTGATCGGCGGCATTGGCTTGTGGTGGCTGGCGCAGCGCTGGTCTGAGCCGGTCGGAAAATGAAGTGACTGGCGCAATACGATTTGAACAACACGCCTGGGTGGGGCGGGTTGTGATCAGCCACCCGCAGCGCTTCAACGCCATGTCGCGCGATATGTGGTGGCAGTTGCGATCGGTGTTTGAGGGCCTGCAAGGCAGCGCGGACGTAAGGTGCGTGGTGGTCGCAGGAGAAAATCAGAATTTTTGCGCTGGTGGTGACATTTCCGAATATGCCGATTTCCGATTCGAGGAGGCGAGTCTGCGCCAGTTCCACGAGGTCGAAGTCTGGGGCGGCCTGCGGGCCATGCTGGACTGCGATATTCCGATCGTCGCGCAAATCGAAGGCCATTGCATGGGCGCCGGAATGGAAATCGCAAGTTGTTGCGATATTCGCTTGGCGGGCGCATCGACCCGCTTCGGCGCACCGATTGCACGGCTTGGTTTTCCCATGGCGCCGCGCGAGGCGGCCCTGGTGGCGCGCGAAGCTGGCTTGAGCGTGGTACGTCAAATGTTGCTGGAGGCCGCGATTCTTTCCGCTTCCGACATGAAAGCGGTGGCGTTCCTGAACGCCGTGTTGGCAGACACTCAGGTGGTCATTGAGGCACAGGCGACAGCAGAGCGCATCGTGGCGCTGGCGCCTCAAGCGGCGCGGCTCAACAAGCGAACCCTCAGATCCCTTTTGAGCGCATCGCGATCCGACCAAGCACTGGACGCGGCTCAAGCACTTGACACTGACACCGACAGCTCTTACGCCTACGCCAACAGCGCCGAGCACCGCGAAGGCATCCAGGCGTTTCTGGAAAAGAGAAAGCCCGCGTTTTAGGTTTGATTCAGCTCAACCCAAGATACCGATATGCAAAATCAAGACAACACCGGCAACGGCAATCTTTTTGCAGCGCTGCAAGCTGCCTTTCCCGCGGCGTCGGACGACATCGCGGTTGAAACCGACGACGGTCTGCTTTACTCCTGGCGTGATCTTGATCGCGCGACCGCCATGTTGGCGAATCTGTTGACCTCGCTGGAATTGCCAGCGGGCGCCCGGATTGCAGCACAACTTGACAAATCGGTCGAGGCCATGCTGCTGTACTTGGCGACTTTGCGCGCGGGCTTTGTCTACCTGCCGCTCAACGCCGCCTATCAGAGTGCCGAAATTGAATACTTCATTGACAATGCCGAGCCTGCTGTTGTCGTCTGCAGTGGCAAGAACTTTGGCTGGGTCAGCAAGATCGCATTCACGGTCGGGACTCAATTTGTCTTTACCCTGAATAGCGACCGCAGTGGTTCATTGCTGGAACGCGCCGCTGCTTGTTCGGATCGACATGTGGTAGCGGTCAAACAGGCAGATGAACTGGCGGCCATCATTTACACCAGTGGCACCACCGGTCGATCCAAGGGTGCCATGTTGACGCATGGCAATTTGCTCAGCAATGCGCAGGTATTGAAGAAGTATTGGGGCTGGCGCAGTGCCAAGCAGGGTGGCGATGTGCTGATTCATGCCCTGCCGATCTTCCATGTGCACGGCCTGTTTGTAGCTCTTCATGGTGCGCTGCTCAACGGCAGCAAGATGATCTGGTTGAACAGGTTCGAGCCCGCACTGGTGCTGGAAAAGATGCCGCAGGCTACCGTCTTCATGGGTGTTCCAACGCTTTATGTGCGTCTGCTGGCGGAGCCAGGACTGGACAGCGCTGCGACCCGTCATATGCGACTGTTCATCTCCGGTTCGGCGCCTTTGCTGATCGAAACCTTTACCCTATGGCAGGAAAGAACGGGTCACACCATTCTGGAGCGCTATGGCATGAGTGAGACTGTGATGCTGACCTCCAATCCTTATCACCCCGAGCAGGGGCAGCGGCGTGGCAGCACTGTCGGTTTTCCGTTGCCGGGAGTCAGCCTGCGCGTACAGGATGATGCGGGCCAATCGGTACCAGTCGGTGACATTGGTGGCATTGAGGTAAAAGGTCCAAACGTTTTCACGGGCTACTGGCGCATGCCGGAAAGAACGGCAGAAGATTTCACTTCTGACGGCTACTTCAAGACCGGGGACGTCGGCAAGATCGACGCGTCGGGCTACGTAACCATCGTCGGGCGTAGCAAGGATCTATTCATCAGTGGTGGCTATAACGTCTATCCGGCTGAAATAGAAGGCTACATCAACGAACTGCCGGGAGTGGCAGAAAGTGCTGTGGTGGGCGTCCCGCACGCGGATTTTGGCGAGGTCGGCATCGCTGTGGTGATTGCCAGGGAAGGCGCTGCCCTCAACGCCGACGACATCATCGTGCGCCTGAAATCCAGGCTTGCCAATTTCAAAGTACCCAAGCGGTGCTTCGTGGTCAGTGAACTGCCACGCAACGCCATGGGCAAGGTTCAGAAAAACATCTTGCGCTCGCGCTACGACGCTGCTGTTGCAGCATAGCAAATAGCAGATTAACCGTCGTCAGCGCAGCACCAGCACCGGCACGTGGGAGTGGGTCAGAACCTGCTGGGTTTCACTGCCCAGCAATAGTCTCTTGATACCGCGCCGACCATGTGATGCCATCACGATCAGGTCGCATTTGTGTTTCTTGGCGGCGGCGATAACGGCTTCCGAGATCAGGTCAGACTTGACCGCCATGGCTTTTGCCTTCACGCCCTTTGCCAATGCCGCTTTCTGTACTGCATCGACGACCGCCTGGGCGTCGTCAGCCCATTGTTTTTCGACCCGGCTGACCTCGGCCGCCTGCAAGGCCAGACCGCCCTCAAAATAGCTTTGCGGGTAACGCGGGATGACTTTCAGCGCCACCAATTCCGCACCCGTCAGCGCTGCCAGCGCGATTGCGCTGGCCACTGCCTTTTTCGACAGCGACGAGCCGTCGGTCGCAACAAGAATCCTCTGGTACATGAACTTCTCCTATTGAGTGATGCGCCCAAGCTTACTCTGATCAAGGGGTGTCGATTTGACTTTGGTCAGGTAAACTGCTTGCTTACGTTCAACTGGACCCTATGCCAACCGCAAGCTCTGCTGTCGTCGAGGCGGCGCCACCCATTGGCGAGAACGCGAGATTCCCGACCCGGCTTGATTTATCTGAGGCAGGCAGCTCTGCAGAAATATGGGGTGTGCTCGATGACCCACAGGAGTGGTCTGCGTTCAGCCGCCCCGACGCCCAAAGCAAGAACAGTTGGGAATCCAATTTGTTGATCGAGGGTATGCACTGTGCAGCCTGTGCCATCACCATCGAGGAAGCGCTGCTGCGCGTACCGGGTGTGATCGAGGCCGACGTGAGCGCCGGCAGCCACCGGGCGCGCGTTGTCTGGTCTTCGGATTCGGCACAACCATCGGTCTGGATGGGTGCCATACAGCAGGCCGGCTACCGTGCCGTTCCAGCCAATGATGCCTTTGCCCGCGAACGGCGCAGGAACGAGGCGCGCAAGGCGCTTTGGCGCCTGGCCGTAGCGGGCTTGTGCATGATGCAGGTCATGATGTACGCCTATCCGGCTTACGTGGCGGCGCCTGGTGACTTGACGCGGGAGATGGAGCAACTGCTGCGATGGGCTTCCTGGGTGTTGAGTTTGCCAGTGATCCTGTTTTCCTGTGGCCCCTTTTTTGGCAACGCGCTGAGGGACGTGTTGCAGCGTCGTGTCAGCATGGATTTGCCGGTGGCGCTGGGCATGGCGATCACCTTTGCAGTCAGCAGCGCCGGCACTTTCGATCCCCGGGGAATTTTCGGTCACGAGGTCTACTTTGATTCGCTGACCATGTTTGTCTTCTTCTTGCTGTCAGGCCGCTGGTTGGAATTGCGTTTGCGGGATCGAACTGCAGGCGCGCTTGAGGCACTGATGAATCGTTTGCCTGATAGCGTGGCGCGTCAGGAGCCGGATGGAAGTTACCAGCGCGTGCCGGTGCGCCGTTTGCAAGCGGGAGACCGGATTCGGATATTGCCGGGTGAGACTTTTCCAGCCGATGGTCTGATCATGCAGGGCGATACCATGGTCGATGAAGCCCTGCTGACCGGTGAATCCCGGCCGGTCGCCCGCGGTGTCGGCAGTGGCGTGATTGCGGGCAGCCACAATCTTTCAAATCCGGTTCAGGTCCAGGTCGAGCACACCGCCGAGCAAACGCGTTTTTCACAAATCGTGGCCTTGATGAAAAGTGCCTCGATGACCAAGCCACCATTGGCCCAAGTTGCCGACCGAATCGCCAAGCCCTTTTTGATAGCGGTTTTGCTGGCTGCCGCAATTTCCTGTGCGGTATGGTGGGAGCAAGACCCGGCACGGGCTTTGATGGTGGCGGTTTCCGTGCTGGTAGTGACGTGCCCCTGTGCCTTGTCGCTGGCAACGCCTGCTGCCATGCTGGCAGCCGCCGGGGCATTGGCACGACGCGGAGTCTTGGTACGCAGACTGGATGCCTTTGAGTCCGCCGTTGACATCGATACGGTGTTGATTGACAAGACCGGGACCTTGACGCGCGATGCCATGGTTCTGGCGTCGACTACGGTTCGGGACGGAGTTTCCGTCGCGCAGGTTCTGGCCATGGCCGCCACGCTGGCGCAACATTCATTGCATCCGGTCTCGAAGGCCTTGTATGCGGTCTGGCAGAAGGGGCATCTACCACTTTGGATCACCGCTGGGGTGCAGGAAGTGGCTGGTGGTGGGCTGTCTGGTCGGGCCTGGTCCGGCGATGCGGCGCAGTCGGTCCGACAACTGCGTCTTGGGTCAGCCCATTTTTGTGGCCTTCCAGACGACGGGGCAGACACTTTGCGCAGCCATTTGTGTGACGGACAGGGATGGCTGGCGACGTTTGAATTTCGTGAGGATGTCCGACCCGACGCCAGGACCGCACTGGCGTCACTTAAGAGCGCCGGCATGGTGCTTCATTTGTTGTCGGGTGACAGTCCCGAGGCGACTGCTCGCGTCGCGGCTGAGGTCGGCATAGGCGAATTCACGGGACATTGTTCGCCGCAGGACAAGCTTGAATTTCTTCGTGCGACCCAGCAACGTGGTGGCAAAGTGGCTGTGGTCGGCGATGGTCTCAACGATGGCCCGGTGCTGGCTGCTGCGCACGTCTCGTTTGCCTTTGGCCGGGCCGTGCCGCTGGCGCAGGCGCAGGCCGATTTTGTGGTTCTGGGTGAACAACTCGCTGCTGTTGCGACCACTTTTCTGGTGGCACGCCGCACGCTCAAGGTGGTTCGGCAGAATCTGTGTTGGGCCGGGTTGTACAACGCCGTATGCGTGCCACTGGCCGTTCTGGGGTGGCTGCCGGCCTGGCTGGCGGGGCTCGGCATGGCAACAAGCTCCCTGTTGGTGGTGCTCAATGCACTGAGATTATCAAAGATACCCGATTAAACGAAGGGCCATTGTGGATATACTTTATCTGCTGATTCCGCTTTCGGTCGTTCTGGTATTTTTCATACTTGCCGGGCTTTGGTGGGCGATCCACCGCGGTCAGTTTGACGACATCGAGGCGGAGGGTGAACGAATTCTCAGAGATTCTTGAGAATGCCTTTCAAATTTGATGTGGATCAAGCGGGATTCGTGTTTGCCATGAGAGACTTTGCTGAAACTAACCGACAAGAGGTGTAAATGATATTTCCCAATACGTTAGCAACGAGCTATAACGACAAGGTCGTCAGGCAGTTTGCCATCATGACGGTGGTCTGGGGCGTGGTTGGCATGCTCGTCGGCGTCATCATCGCGGCGCAGTTGACCTGGCCTGAGCTCAATATGGGTATTCCGTGGTTGACTTACGGACGTCTGCGCCCCCTGCATACCAATGCGGTCATTTTCGCTTTCGGCGGTTGCGGCCTGTTTGCTACTGCCTATTACGTTTCGCAGCGCACCTGCCAGGTTCGGCTGTTCAGTGACAAGTTGGCAGCCTTTACCTTTTGGGGCTGGCAATTGGTCATACTCGCTGCAGCGCTGTCCTTACCTCTGGGCTACACCCAAGGCAAGGAATACGCCGAGCTCGAATGGCCGATCGATATCCTGATTACCGTGGTCTGGGTGTCTTTCGCCATTGTCTTTTTTGGCACCATAGGCACCCGTAAGGTTCGTCACATTTATGTGGCCAACTGGTTTTTTGGCGCCATGATTATTGCGGTCGCCCTGCTGCATCTGGTCAACAGCGCCGCTATTCCGGCCGGCCTCATGAAGTCGTACTCGGCCTATGCCGGCGTCCAGGACGCGATGGTGCAGTGGTGGTACGGCCACAACGCAGTCGGCTTCTTTCTGACGGCGGGCTTTCTTGGAATGATGTACTACTTTATTCCAAAGCAGGCCGAGCGACCGGTCTATTCCTACCGCCTGTCGATTGTTCACTTCTGGGCATTGATATTCACCTACATGTGGGCAGGTCCGCACCACTTGCACTACACCGCGCTGCCGGATTGGACACAGTCGCTTGGCATGGTGTTTTCCTTGATATTGTTGGCTCCTAGCTGGGGTGGCATGATCAACGGCATCATGACCCTGTCGGGCGCCTGGCACAAGCTTCGCGACGATCCGATTCTGCGTTTCCTGATCGTGTCATTGTCGTTTTACGGCATGTCGACCTTTGAAGGTCCGATGATGTCGATCAAGACCGTCAATGCGCTGTCGCACTATACCGACTGGACCATCGGTCACGTCCACTCGGGTGCCTTGGGCTGGGTTGGTCTGGTCACGATGGGGTGCATGTACCACTTGGTTCCACGTCTGTTTGGTCAAAAGCAGATGTACAGCATGAGAGCGGTCGAGGTGCATTTTTGGACGGCGACCATCGGCATTGTGATCTACATTGCCGCAATGTGGATTGCCGGCGTCATGCAGGGCTTGATGTGGCGTGCGATCAATGCCGATGGCACACTGACCTACACTTTTGTGGAGTCTGTCAAAGCTACTTTCCCGTTCTATGTGTTGCGTTTGCTGGGTGGATTGCTGTACCTTGCCGGTATGTTGATCATGCTCTGGAACGTGCTCAAAACAGCGACACATGGTCGCTCCGTCACGGTCACCATTCCGGCCGCTGTTGCCCACGCCTGAAAAGGATAATTACCATGGCAAATAACAATACAAGCGGCGGAATGTCGCACGAAAAGATAGAAACCAGCAACTTCCTGATGATCGTTTTGATTCTGGTCGTATTGCTGTTCGGTGGTCTGGTGGAGATCGTTCCGCTGTTCTTCCAGAAATCCACAACCGAGCCGGTCAAGGGCTTGCAACCCTACACCGCCTTGCAGTTGGCCGGCCGTGATATCTACACGCGTGAGGGTTGTTACAACTGCCACTCGCAAATGATTCGACCGTTCCGCGCCGAGACGCTGCGCTACGGGCACTATTCCGTGGCCGGCGAATTTGTTTATGACCACCCGTTTCAGTGGGGTAGTAAACGTACCGGGCCGGACCTGCATCGCGTCGGAGGCAAGTACAGCGACGAATGGCATCGTAACCATTTGAACAATCCGCGCGACCTGGTGCCGGAATCCAATATGCCGCCCTATCCGTGGTTGCTCAAGGACGATGTCGATGCGGACTCCATGCCGGCGCACATGAGGGCTTTGCGAACGGTTGGCGTGCCTTACACCGATGAGCAAATTGCCAAGTCGGTCGAAGAACTCAAAGGCAAGAAAGAGATTGATGCAGTCATTGCCTACCTGCAAGTGTTGGGCACTCTGGTCAAATAGCGGGAGCATTCATATGGAATTCGATATCAACTTCCTGCGTTCATTGGCGACAGTAGCGAGCTTTATTATTTTCGTCGGCATTCTGTCGTGGACTTTTTCCAGTCGAAAGACAGATGACTTTGAACAGGCCGCGAGGCTGCCTTTCGAACAAGACTGACGAACCGCAATCTGAGGAATTTTTATGAGCGACTTTACAAGCAACTTCTGGTCGGTCTATGTCGCCGGCATCACGGTAGTGAGCATATTGGCCTGCCTCTTGCTGCTGTGGTTCACTGGCAAGGCCAAGGCCACGACGGCCAGTGACAACAGCACTGGTCACGTGTGGGATGGTGATTTGCGCGAGATGAATAACCCCCTGCCGCGCTGGTGGGCATGGTTGTTCGTGATCACCATTGTCTTTGCCCTGATCTATCTGGCGCTGTACCCCGGTCTGGGTACTTACGACGGCAAATTGGGCTGGACATCTAGCGGTCAGCATCAATCGGAAGTCGACAAAGGAAATGCCGAAACCGCGCCCTTGTACGCCAAGTTCATGGCTATGAAACCCGAGGAGGTGGCGAAAGACGCGAAAGCGATGGCCATCGGCGAGCGCCTGTTCATGAACAACTGCGCTCAGTGCCACGGCTCGGACGCGCGTGGCAACAAAGGTATTCCTAACCTGACTGACACTTTCTGGCTGGGCGGTGGTACGCCGGAGATCATCAAGACAAACATCATCAAGGGTCGCAACGCGATGATGCCACCAATGGCCGCGGCGCTCGGTTCCGCAGATGATGTCAAGAACGTCGCGCAGTATGTCCTGAGCTTGTCTGGAAGTCCGCACGATTCGGTTCGGGCAGCGCTGGGCAAGGAAAAATTCGTTGTGTGCGCGGCCTGCCACGGAGCCGACGGCAAAGGCTTGCAAGCCATCGGATCGGGCAATCTGACCGATCCGGGAGTCTGGTTGCACGGCAGGGGCGAGGCCCATATCATTTCCATGATCAACAACGGAAAGACCAACCAGATGCCGCCTCAGGGTGACAAGTTCACCGAGGCGCAAATTCACGTTCTCGCCTCTTATGTCTGGGGACTTTCAAACAAGGGTGGTGTGGCAGCGCAGTAAACGGCGCAACCCAATTCTCTCTGCCCGTTGGAAACTGCGCTGTTGAACGGGGGTGAGGCCGACCCCCGAAAGATCATCCCGATCGTTCCGGCACAGGCCAGTGGGGAACTGATCTCCCTGTACGCCTCGCACCAAAGAATCTACCCGCGCAGCACCAGTGGAGTATTCAGCAGCTGGCGCTGGGCGATGGTCTGGCTGA
>CAIVLG010000180.1 GCA_903906695.1 uncultured beta proteobacterium
CAATCGTCCGGGCGCACTCAACGCTGTCAATGTGCCGATGGCGCAGGCCTTCCTGCAGGCTGCACGCGAGCTTGCCAGCGACAGTTCTGTCCGCGCCATTGTTCTGTGCGGAGCCGGCAAGGGCTTCATGGCGGGCGGTGACCTGGCCACCTTGCGCGCCAATCCACGCCAGGCGGCAGCCGAACTGATCGGCCCCCTGCACGACGCGATCGCGCTGTTGGCAGCGCAGGATGCGCCGCTGATTGCGCAAGTGCATGGTGTGGCTGCCGGGGCCGGCCTGAGTCTGATGCTGCAAGCCGATTTTGTCATCGTGGCTGAAGGGACGCGCTTCAGCATGGCCTACGTCAACATCGGCGCCAGTTGCGATGTCGGTGCATCCTGGGCGCTGCCGCGACTGGTTGGACTGCGCCGGGCGCTGGAGATTTCCATGCTGGGTGAAACCCTGAGCTGTGCGCAGGCCCTGCAGTTGGGCCTGGTGAACCGGGTCGTGCCGGCCGCCGAACTGGAGACCGAAGTCACGGCCTTCGCGCAGCAACTGGCCAGCGGGCCCACGGCAGCGCTGGGGCGTCTGCGCCGACTGATGCGCGAATCATTTGGGCGGGATCTGCCGGCGCAACTCGCTGCCGAAGCTGATGCATTCACGCAGTGTGCCGAAACCGAAGACTTCAAGACCGGCATCGATGCTTTTTTTGCCAAACAGCCGGCTCAGTTCGTTGGCCACTGACGCCATTCGCCGGCGCTGCCCAATACCACCCCAGCGTCTGCACTCCACTCCGGAACGTTAACGACCTTGCGCGTGGCCTTGCCGACGCCCCGCACCTGACCACGCTGGCCAAGGGCTGCCTCCTGTATTGTTTCGTAATATCTATTCAATAAAATTTATAATTGATTGAATTTAAACGGTATTTGTTTGTTTATATTTATTCATATAATGATTCATGCCGATTCCGAGTGAACTCACCCAAAAGGCTTTGCAGGCCTTGCGTCGGCAGGGCAGCGTGCTGGCCAGTGCAGAGCTGCAAGACCTGCTGGGCGTGAGCCAGCCCACCATTTCACGCGCCCTGACGCCGCTGATTCAATCCGGCCAGGTGCAAAAGGTGGGGGCGGCGCGCTCACAGCGTTATGTGCTGCCGCGCACTGTTACCGGCGTCGGCCGCGAGGTGCTGGTGATGCGGGTGAATGCGCAGGGCCAAGCGGCGCCCTTTGCGCGCATGCTGCCGCTCGAAGGCGGAGCCTTCTGGGTGGACGAGGCCGACGGCGTGAGCGCACGGCATGGCGGACTGCCCTGGTTTCTGGACGATATGCGCCCGCAGGGTTTCATGGGCCGCACCTTTGCCCACGCGCACCCTGAGCTGCAACTGGGCGGCGACCCGCGTCATTGGAGCGATGACGACGTGCTGCGCGCCCTCACCCTGTTTGGCGACGATCTGCCGGGCAATCTCATCGTCGGTGAGGCTGCATTTCAGCGCTTTCACTCCCTGCCCGAGCGCGCCTCCCGGGTCGATTCGGCGGATGATTACCCGCATCTGGCCGAGCAGGCGATGCAGGGCACGCACCCCGGTTCATCGGCCGGCGGCGAGCAGCCCAAGTTTTGCACCATCACGGCCGGGCGGCCGGTCCTGGTCAAGTTTTCGCCAGCCGGTGACGCACCGGCTGACCAGCGCACGCGCGACCTTCTGGTGTGCGAGCACCTTGCGCTGCAAACACTGGCCCAGGCAGGCATCCCCGCTGCCCGCACCCAGGTGTTTAGCCGGGCCGGCCGGATTTTTCTGGAATCCGAACGCTTTGACCGCACCGCGCAGGTCGGGCAGAGCGGACCCTGCGGGCGCATTGGCATGGTGTCGCTGCAGGTTTATGACGCCGAGTACGTCGGCGAGATGGACAACTGGGCCGCCACCGCCAACCGCATGGCCGCGCGCAAGTTGCTGACCGCGGCAGATGCACACACGCTGCGCCTGCTGGAGGCTTTTGGGGTGCTCATCGGCAACACCGACCGGCATTACGGCAACATCTCGCTGCTGCTCAAGGATGACGACTGGACGCTCTCGCCCACCTATGACATGCTGCCCATGCTCTACGCGCCAGTCGGCGGTGAGCTGGTGGCGCGTGACTTTGCCACGCGCCCGCTGCAACCCAGCGCAGCCACGTTGCCCGCGTGGGGCCAGGCCAGGGCGCTGGCCGCCGCATTCTGGCAGGCGGTGGCGCGGGACGAGCGGGTGTCAGCCGGGTTTCGGGCGATTGCTACAGAGAATTCAAGACTTATTGGGTTGTTGTAGCCCCCGCACCACCGCCGGTCGTGGCACAAACGCCGCCTACCAAGCGTCAATCACCGGGCCGCCCGTCGCCGGCAATTCCCGCTGCGTTTGCAAGCCACGCAGCAGCCAGTCGCGCGTTTGCGCCGGGTCAATCACGGCGTCAATTTCCAGCGTGGCGGCCATGTGGATGGCGCTTCCCTTGTCGTACTGCTGGGTCACCAGTTGGTCGTACAGCGCCGTACGCTTTGGACCTTCGGGCAGCGCTTCCAGCTCTTTACGGTAGCCCAGTCGCACTGCGCCTTCCAGCCCCATGGCGCCAAACTCGCCGGTCGGCCAGGCCACAGTGAACAGCGGCGAGTGAAAACCACCGGCGGTCATCGCCATGGCACCCAGACCATAGCCTTTGCGCAGCACGATGCTCAGGTACGGTACGCGCAAATGCGCTGCCGCCAGGAACATGCGGCTCACATGGCGCACCTGCGCCTGCGTTTCGATCTCGGGGCCGACCATGAAGCCGGGCGTATCGACCAGGCTGACCAGCGGCAGGCCGTGCGCGTTGCACAACTGCATGAAACGCGTCGCCTTGTCGGCGGCATCAGCGTCGATCGCGCCGCCCAGATGCAGCGGGTTGTTGGCGAGCAGTCCCACCGGCCGACCCTCGATGCGCGCCAGCGCGGTGTGGATGCCTTTGCCAAAGCCGCTGCGCAGTTCCAACAGGCTGCCCTGATCTGCGATGCCTTTCATGACAGCACGGGTGTCGTAAACGCGCAAGCGGTTTTCGGGCACCAGATCGCGCAAGGCAAGCGCCTCGGGTGCTTGCCAGTCTTTGACGCGACCCTGAAAGAACGACAGATAGTGGCGAGCCGCGGCAACAGCGACGCACTCGTCAGCGACCAGAATATCGATCACACCATTGCCGTGCTGCACCTCACTCGGGCCAATCTGTTCGGGCTTGTAGACGCCCAGACCACCACCTTCGACCATGGCCGGCCCGCCCATGCCAATGTTGCTGCCTTGTGTCGCAATGATCACGTCGCAGCAGCCCAGCAGCGCCGCGTTGCCGGCAAAGCAGCGCCCGGCCACGACACCCAGCACCGGCACCTGGCCGTTCAGGCGCGCAAAGCTGGCGAAGGTGCTTACATGCAGGCCAGCCACGATGGGCATATCGACATCGCCGGGGCGACCGCCGCCGCCTTCGGCAAACAGCACCACCGGCAGTTTCTGTTGCAAAGCGATGCCCAGCAGCCGGTCGGTCTTCTGGTGGTTGCGCATGCCCTGCGTTCCGGCCAGCACGGTTGCGTCGTAGGCCATCACGACGGCACGGCTGCGCTCGGGCTCGAACAGCGCCTGGTTGATGCTGCCGATGCCGGTCACCATGCCGTCGGCCGGCGTGTTCTTGATCAGGTCTTCTTCGGAGCGGCGGCTACGCTGCGCTGCCACGGCGAGCGCGCCGTACTCCATGAAGGAGTCGGCATCGCACAGGTCGGCGATGTTCTCGCGTGCCGTGCGTTGGCCCAGAGCGTGGCGCCTGGCGACGGTTTCGGGACGGTTTGCGTCCAAGGTCGGGGCGAGGCGGTCGATGACGCGCTGCAGGTCCGGGCGCACGGTGGTGGTGGCGTGCTGCGGGTCTGCCGTCGCGCGCATCAGGTCAGCAGTGTTTTGCCGGTTGCGCGTGAGGTGCTGCAGCATGGCCAGCACTTCGCCTTCGGCCACCACGGTGCCATCCTCAAAGAAGATTTCTGTCAGGCGGCCATCGTGTTGAGCGCGAATTTCGTGCTCCATCTTCATGGCTTCTATAACCAGCAAGACGTCACCGGCGCGCACGCTGTCGCCAGCCTGAACATGCCATTGGACGATCTGCCCCTGCAGAGGCGAGAGGATTTCAGTCATGACGGAGTTCACGCCGGGTCTTTCAGCAAACGACGCAGCACCTTGCCGGCGCCGGTGGTCGGCAAGGCGGCAATCGGGCTCACCTCGCGTGGTGCCTTGTAGCTCGCCATGTTGTCACGCGACCAGGTGACGATGTCGGCAGCACTGGCGCTCTGGCCCGGTTTCAGCACGACAAAGGCTTTCACCACTTCGCCCTTGTCGGCGTCAGGGATGCCGATCACCGCTGCCTGCGCAATGGCCGGGTGCTTTACCAGTATCGTCTCCACCTCTTCCGGGAACACGCTGTAACCCGAGACCTTGATCATTTCCTTGAAGCGGCCGATGAAGCTCAGATAGCCGTCGGCGTCGAGCTTGCCCATGTCGCCGGTGTAGACCCAGCCCTCGCGCAGCGTCTTGGCGGTGGCCTCGGGCTTGTTCCAGTAGCCCTTGAAGACACCGGCGCTGCGCAGCACGATTTCACCGACTTCGCCAGTCGCGCATTCGTGCCCCGACTCGGCATCCAGAATGCGGATCTCGTTGCCCGGTATCGCCTTGCCCTGCGTGCCCCAACGGATCGCGCTGTGCGGCATATAGGTGTCCACAGTATGGGTTTCGCTCAGGCCGTAAGCAGCCTCGAAGGAATTGCAGTTGACGGCGAAAGTCTTCCATTGCGTCGCCAGCGCCTCGGTAAAGACGATGCCAAAGCTGGTCACCGGATTCATGCGCAAACTCGACAGATCGAAGTCTTTCGCGCCGGGCACTTGCATGGCAAACACATTCATCGGCGCAATGCTGTACCACCAGCTGACCCGGTGCCTTGCAATCGCCTGCAACACGGCCAGCGGGTCGAAGCGGTACAGCAGCACGCTCGTGGCACCGGTGAATACCGTCACGTTGATGCCCATCACCATGCCGGCGATGTGATACAGCGGCGCCACCGCCAGCAACACGTCGCCCTTGGAGACGCCATTGCAATTGGCTGCCGCTGCCGATTTGTAGAGGGCATTGCGGTAGCTGAGCATGGCACCCTTGGGCAGGCCGGTGGTACCCGAGGTGTAGGTCATCAGCGCCACATCGTCCATCTCCAGCACCACTTGCGGCGGCCTTGCGTTGCCCTGCGTCGCCAGCAAGAAGTCTTCGACATCGACGGGAAACGGCGTGGCCTGGTTCTTCATCGCCAACAGCTCGGCCGGAATGTCCACGCTCGGCTGCTCGGGTAGCAGGTCACCATAGCGCACGGCAAAAACGTGCTTTAGCGCAGTCCTGGCGCGCACCTGCGCCACCACCGGCAGCAGGTTGTCGGCGGCGATGATGACGCGCGCCTTCAAATCGTCCAGCTGGTACAGGAGCTCGTGTTCCTTGTTCAGCGGCCCGCAGGGACAGACAATGGCGCCCAGCTTCTGAATGGCGAAATGCGCCATCACGTACTGCGGACAGTTGTTCAAGAAGAGGGCGACCGGCTCGCCCTTCTTCACACCCAGTGCCGCCAGCCGCGCCGCGAAGGCGTCGCTGGCGCGATCAAGCTCGGCATAACTGATGGCCCTCCCGTACCAAAGGTAGGCCGCCTTGTCCGGCTGCTGCCGCGCGTGAACGCGCAGGTAGCCGTGCAGTGGCAGATCGGGTGTGGGGGTATGGCTTGTCTCCATGGTGTCTCTTTCTCAGGGTAAGTACGTGCTGCGGGAACGCTGCGAACGCTTTCCAATATATACCAGTCACCAGAACAAATCTGAACTCATGAAACATCTCATCACCCCCATCACCCTGGCTGTCGGCCTGCTGAGCGGCACAGCGCAGGCGCAGCAAACTTTCAAGCTGGCCTATATCGACCCCTTGAGCGGACCGTTTGCCAACGTCGGCGAGCTGATGCTCAATCACGTGCAATTTGGCGTCGAAGAAATCAACGCCAAGGGCGGCGTGTTGAAGGGCACCAAGCTGGAACTGCTGAAGTTCGACAGCAAGCTGTCGGCGCAGGAAAGCCTGAGCGCACTGCAGGCGGCGATCGATCAGGGCGCGCGCGTCATCGTGACCGGCGGCTCCGGCTCGTCGGTGGTGGCGGCGCTGGTGGAAGCTGCCGCCAAGCACAACGAACGCGACCCGAGCCATGCCGTGCTGGTCATGAACCATTCCTCGATCGACCCTGATATGACCGGCAAGCGCTGCAACTTCTGGCATTTCCAACTGGAAGCCAACACGGCGATGAAGATGAAGGCACTGGCCAACTACATCAAGAAGCAGGGCGACATCAAGAATATTTATCTGCTCAACCAGGACTACGCGCATGGCCGGCAGTGGGCCCACTACGGCAAGGAACTGGTGGCGCTGGCGCGCCCCGACATCAAGTTTGTCGGCGAGGATTTCCACGCGATCGGCCGCGTCAAAGACTTCGCGCCCTATATCGCCAAGATCAAGGCCACCGGTGCAGATACGGTGATCACCGGCAACTGGGGCCAGGACATGACGCTGCTGCTCAAGGCCGCCGGCGATGCCGGTGCCAACTACCGCTATTTCAATCACAGCGCGGGTTCGATCCCGGGCACGGTGCTGGCCGTGTCACAGTCCAAACTCGGTCAGCTGACCTGGGTGGCCGAGTGGCACCCGGGGCAAGCCGAGTCGCCGAAGGTTGAAGCCTTGGCCAAGGCCTACAAAGTGAAGACCGGAAAGGACTTTCTGGCACCGCGCATCGAGTTCACCCCGCTGCTGCTGGCAGCGGCGATCACCAAGGCGCAGTCGCTCGACACCGCCAGAATCGCGCGCGCCCTGGAAGACCTGAGCTTTGACTCGGTCGTGGGCCCGGTGCGCATGCGCGGCGAAGACCATCAGTTGCTGCTGCCGCAGGTGGTCAACACGATTGCGCCAGTCGATGGAAAAGCCGTGAAGGTCGGTTGGGAAGGCACCAACTACGGCTTTCGCACCGATGCCGTATACAGCGGCAATGAGCTGGCGCAGGGGACCGAGTGCAAGATGGTGAGACCGCCACAGTAATAACCGATGAACCTTGTCCCCCTGATCCAACTCAATCGTGGCGGCACGCTGGAGTGCCTGCACTTCGGCGCCATCGCCGTCGTCAACACGCAAGACCGCTTGCTGGCGCACTCCGGCGACGCCGACTGGCTGACTTTCTCGCGCTCGACCTTGAAGGCGCTGCAGGCACTGCCTTTCATGCAGGCCGATGGGCCAAAGCAGTTTGGCTTTTCGCAGGAACAAATCGCGCTGATGTGCGCCAGCCACAGCGGCGAGGAGCAGCACATCAGCCAGGTTCAGGGCATGCTCGACAAGACCGGTCTGACCTACAAAGCGCTGCGCTGCGGCTGCCATGTGCCTCGCTTTTACAGCCTGCTCGACATTGCGCCGCCGCCGGACGCGGTATTCGACGACCGCCACAACAACTGCAGCGGCAAGCACGCCGGTTTCCTGGCCTATTGCGTGCAGCACGGCCTGAGCCTGGACGACTACATCGACCCGATGCACCCGCTGCAGCAGGCGATCCGGCTTGAGGTGGCACGCGCCGTTGGCATGGACGCCAATGATTTCAAAATGGGCATAGACGGCTGCTCGGCACCCAACTACGCACTGCCCCTGTCACGCCTGGCTTACGGCTACGCCAGACTGGCCAGTGGCATGAGAGACGCTGAATTTGGTGATAGCTTCCACGCGCTGGGCCAAGCCATGACGGCGCACCCCGATCTTGTCTCGGGCACCGGTCGCAACGACCTGGCCTTCATGCGCGCCGGTCGCGCCGACTGGGTCAGCAAGGTCGGCGCCGACGGTGTCCAGGTGCTGGGCAGCAAGAGCCGCGGCGAAGCCTTTGCCATCAAGATCATCGACGCCAACAAGGATGCCCTGTTTGCCGCCAGCGTCGAAGTGCTGGAGCAGCTCGGTTGGCTCGACGACGCACAGCGCGAAGAACTCAAGCCCTGGCGCGCGCAGCCGATTGTCAATGTGCGCGGTTTGACGGTCGGTGAGCGCCTGCCGGTCTTCAAATTGCAGACAGCCTGAGCGTTCCTCAGCCAAGACCACGGAATCTTCTGCGGAGTTCTTGGAGGACCGATCAGGCCCGCGTTGCAACCACCTCCAGATCGGCGGCCTGCCCCAACTCATCAGCAAACTCTGTGGCGGCCTGGATCAATAGATTTCTGAACCATTTGTGCCTTGCTTCAGAGTGCTTGCGCTCGTGCCAATACATAGCGACCTTCAACTGGGGAATCTTGAGCGGGCAGCGCTGGATCGAAAGGGGCAAGCTGGCGGCAAGACTGCGTGCGATGCCCCACGGGAGCGTCGCCACGAGGTCCGTACTGGCTACCACGCGGCCAATGGTGAAGTAACTGGGTACCACCAGGGGGACGTTTGGCTTTGCGCCGAACTTGCTCATGGCCTCATCCATGTATCGGCTGGCAGTGCTGGGGGTCGCGACTTGCGCTCGAACATGCGACAGACTGGCGTACGAGTCCATCGAAAAGGTCTCTTGCAAGGCCGGATGTCCATTTCTGACCAGGCAGACAAAGCGGTCGGCGAAGAGCTGGCGCGACCTGGTGGATGGCGCCGGATCCCTGACCCAGCCTAGTCTGACATCAAGCTCACCCGATTCCAACAAGCGCTCTGCGTTTTTGGGGTCCGGTGGCCGGACCCACAAGTGCGCCAAGGGTGTCTGACTCGCCAATAGGCGGGAGATAACTGGGCAGATCAAGTGTTCCACATACTCAGGCGCCGACATTGAAAATCTTCCACCCAAGGCTGGGTCGAATGGCTGGCGGGGTTCCACCAACCGACCCATTCGTGCAAGTATCTCTCGTGCCTCGTTGGCAACCTCCAAGGCGACAGGTGTCGGCAGCATGCCCCCACCGGCCCTCACCAGCAGCGAGTCCTTGAACAGTTCCCTAAGTTTGCGAAGAGAGTGACTAACTGCAGGTTGACTCAGGCCCAAACGCAGTGCCGAGCGTGACACACTGGTCTCCTCAACCAGGGCCACGAGACAGCGTAACAGTATTGGATCCAGTTTCAAATCATTCATGCAAGGAATAAATAATATTCGCAAGTAGGCATTGTGTTAACAGGCGCAGTGTAAGACGATCGGCTTCTTCTGTGACCAATTCCATCATCACTCCTGGTTCCGACATGCCCACACAAGGGAGCACTGCCATATTCACTCCCCACGACGAGGCCTTGGCGCATGTGATTGAGGCCGGATACCGACCGGCGAGCCCCTTGACGCAATCCTTGCTTGAGGCAAGGCAAACCCAGCACCGCTACTTGTCCTTCCTGGCGCAGGACCCGCCCAAGACCCAAGCGGTGCAAGAAGTGACCGTTGCGGGACCGCAGGGGCTGATCCGAGTA
>CAIVLG010000181.1 GCA_903906695.1 uncultured beta proteobacterium
ATTGCTCTTGAGAGCCATGTGCCATATTTGTCATTCTGGTGAAGAGTTCGCCAGCAAGTCATGAATGTCGGTCGGCACAGCTCCTCGCGCCAGCATCCGCTTAAACGTCTCGTACACGTCCGTCTTCGAGCCAACCTTGCGCAGCGTGTCCTCGTCATTGAACCAGACGTACACGATGGCTTTAACCGGATTGGACGCGAAACGGAAGAACAGCCGGTAGCGATCCGGCATGCCCTTCTTGACGCGCCGCCAATTTGTGTTTGCGGAACCAAGCGTCTTCCCAAGCCTGAAGTCAGGCGCATCGGGGTTCGCTGGCACCAGTTCGGTCACAGCGCGATAGACCGATGCCAACAGCTTGGTCTTGGGGTGCGTCTTATAGCCCTTGGGGTCCCTTTCAGCAAGCTCGGCCACGAACGCTTCAAGCTCATCGAGCGCCGCCCTGAAGATTCTGAAATAGTAAAGTCGCCAGCCGTGTGCGATCGTGGCGGGCACTATTCGACTCGCACATCTTTGACCAACTTGGCGATGCGGCGCAGTTGGACGGTATCAGCGGCGACGATGTCTTGCGGGTTCTCCGTCATCTGCCGATCCAGAAACTGCAGGAAGCTAGCCATGACCGGGTCGCCTTCATCATCCCTGGCCTTGCGCTTGGCCGGTGCCGCAGCAGAGACCAACACCTGACCATCGCCCACCACCGTCATGCGGACCTTGCCGCTGAACTCAGGATGCGCATTGAAAAATCCAGCGGGCATACGCATGCCACGCGAGTTGCCAACCTGGACAACCGTGCCTTCATACTGTTCCTGACGTTTGGCTACGCTCATAAGAAACACCCCTTCGACGTGTATACGTTAGTAATTACGCCATTCTACGCCGCGTGAGAAGTTCTTGGAACAGCAAATTGAGGCTCACAATTCGACCCGTCGGCTTTCGCGCCTCATCTTCATATGCTTCTGTGGACATAGCAATGCCAGTAACGACGATGACAACAACTGCTGCTCGACTTCGCCCATCTGCTGCGAAATCGATAGCCGCATGTGATCGGCGCAAGCTTCGTCAGTAGGTGACGGCCATCGCCGGCACATCGACCCGGATCATTGGTTTCTTCAACGCGCCATGAACCGCCTTGACGTAGTCAGCCGTCCATTTCGGATTCTCAAACCAGGACGCACCTGCGGCCTCAGTCACGCGCAGCACCTTGTCAGCTGTCAAGACCTTGCCGCTGGCGCGCAGCGGCTCGCATTCCAGTGCCGTAAATTGGGCGTCTAACCAAGCACGGGCAACGTCGTGCGACATCGCCGGCCCTTCTTCAACATGGAAATGGAATTCAACACCTTTATCCAGAAAAACAAGTACTTGACTGCGCATAAATCACCTCTGGGTTAATGGTCTTCAGTTTCGCTGAATCAGCCTGCAAAAATTAGAATGACAAGTCCTCAATCACTTGATTTTGGCGCGTGGATGGGCTGCATCATAGGCCTTCGCCAAGTGCTGAAAGTCAAGCCGCGTGTAGACCTGCGTGGTGGTGATGCTGGCATGGCCCAGTAACTCCTGGACCCCACGCAAATCACTGCTCGACTGCAACAGGTGACTGGCAAACGAATGGCGCAGCATGTGCGGATGCACCGGCGTCGCCAGCCCGGCCTGCAGGCTACGCAGCCGCAGGCGCTGCCAGATCGACTGGGCACTCAGGCGGGTGCCGTTGCGACCAAGGAAGATCGCGCTCTGCGCCGCAAACTTGCCGGTCGGATCGCGCAGCGCCAGCCAGCGCTGCAAGGCCGCCTGCGCCTTGGCACCGATTGGCACGGTGCGCCGCTTGGAACCTTTGCCCAGCACATGGGCCTCTTGCGCCTGCAAGTCAACCCAGCCACGTGCGTTGGCACTGGATTGCGTGTCCAAACCCGTCAACTCGCCAACACGCAAGCCACCGCCATACAAGAGCTCCACCATGGCCGCGTCGCGCGCCTCGATCCATGGATCCTGGTCGTGGCCTTGAAATTGTGCAAGCTGCACCGCCTGATCGACACTCAGTGCCTTGGGCAGGGGCTTGCCGACCTTGGGTGAACGCACATCCTGCACCGGATTGCTCGCCACCAGGCCCTGGCGACCAAGCCAGCCATAAAAACCACGCCAGCCAGAGAGGATCAATGCAATGCCTCGGCCACTGCGCCCACCACTGTGCATCTGCGCAACCCAGCGACGAATATGACTGCTTTGAACCGCCGCCAGTTCGACCCCAGCCTGCTGCGCGTAGCGGTCCAGTTTCTGCAGATCCAGGCAGTAAAGTTCGACAGTGCGCTGCGCCAGGCGTTTTTCAACGCGCACATGCTCTAAGTACGCCTCGACAACGTTGACCCCCACGCTTGCCACTTCGTGTGCTGCGCTGCCCCCCGAGGGGTCCGTGCCTTGCTTGGGGCGGCCCGGCGCGGCGGCTGACTCAATTGCGGTCGGAGCCCGATTTCGTTGGAGATCGCCTTGTTCCGCTTGCATAGTGGTCCTGAATCGGAATCTGACCCCAAATGCTTACCTCAATCTGGACAGCGCAGCGCTGGCAAGTTCTGCAATGCGCGCCAGAAAGTCGGTACCGATGGTGCTGTTGAAACGCTGCACGTCGGGCGAAGCCAGCACCAGCAGGCCGAAGGCCGGGCCGCTGTGCAACGGGCCGTCACGCAAAGGCAGTAGCGCCAGCGAACTGGCAGTCATCGGCTCGGCCAACCAGCGGGCCGCCTCAAAACCGGTGTTGACGCCACAAAATGGCTCCATCAACGAGGAAGCGAACACCTTTGCGTCATCGCTTACGCCTTGGGCAAATTCGGTCTGCGCAAATTGCGCCGCCACGTCCCAGACCTTGATCGCCACTTGAGGCACCGAAAACTGCTGCTCAATTTGATCCGCCATCTGAGCCGGCAGGGTCATCGGATCGGCAACGCGAAACAGGCTGCCGGCCCAAGCCATGAGCTTGTCTGACAGCACGACGTTTTCACTGCCATGGCGAATCATGTCCATGATGCGATGCTCCAGTGCCTTGATCTTTTCGCGCAGCATGCCGGCCTGACGCTCCTGCAGGCTGACGGCGCGCGAGCTGTGCGGACTGCTCAGCTGCACGGTTGCAAGCAACTCCGCGTGGCGCTCAAAAAAATCGGGCGTGTTGGCCAGATAGTTGGCAATATCGTCTTCGGTCAGGGGTTGCGTGTTGGTGTTGTTCATAAGTTGTCCGGTAAATCAATTTCGCCATGAAAGACTGTGCTCGCCTGCCCGGTCATCAGGACGCTGGCACCTGGCCCGGCCCAGGCGATGGTCAGCTTGCCGCCACGGGTCTTGACGTCAACCGTATCCCGTAACAGTCCGAGCCGGATACCGGCTACGACTGCTGCACAAGCGCCAGAACCACAGGCAAGTGTCTCACCCACGCCGCGCTCATAAACCCGCAAGCGGATCTGCCCGGGGTCGACGACCTCCATGAAACCCACATTGACACCGCGAGAGAATGCCCTGTGACGTTGCACTTGCGGTCCGCGAACCTCCACCGCCGCCGCGTCCACATCGTCCACCTGAAGTACGGCATGCGGATTGCCCATCGACAAAACCGCTGCTTCTGCGACCCCACCCTCAAGCTCCAAAGGCCACAGCTGCCATGAACCAGACGTGCGCTGCTGCAAAGTGCTGCCGTCGAACGGGATATCGGCCAACTCGAACACCGGGGCGCCCATGTCGACCGTGACCCGCCCGTCAGCCAGCAGACGCGGCTCGATGACACCGGCCAGCGTCTGCACCCGTATCGTTTCCTTGTCGCACAGGCCCTGATCGCGCACAAAACGGGCAAAGCAGCGCGCGCCGTTGCCGCACTGCTCGACCTCGGCGCCATCGGCGTTGTGAATCACATATTCGAAATCAATGCCAAGCCCAGGCGCCGGACGGACGGTCAAAATCTGATCGGCACCAACACCAAAGTGACGATCCGCCAGAAGGCGGTAATGCGCCGCGGATAGACCCAGCCGCCCGAAAGTCTCGTCCAGCACCACAAAGTCGTTGCCCGCACCCTGCATTTTGGTAAAGCTGATTCGCATGAGCGAATTATCTCTTTATCGAAAACCTTACCATGGCGACACCCGATCCACCGTTTTGACTGCAAAATTCACCCCATGGTACGTCCCAGCCAACTCCAACATCCCCAGCGCACGCCCGTGACGCCCCGGCCCGCCGCCACGGTGCTGCTACTGCGCGACGCTGGCGACGGCATCGAGGTACTGATGACACGCCGCTCAATGACGGCCAGTTTTGCCCCGGGCGCCTATGTCTTCCCGGGAGGCGGCATTGACGCGCTGGACTCCGCCAGTCACGCGCAAGCGAGGCGGCGTGCGACCCAAAGCGATCTGCATCTGACACAGGCGATCGCGGCGATCCGTGAAAGTTTTGAAGAGTTGGGTGTGCTGCTGGCCCGCCGCAACGACGGCAGCATGGCCGATCACAGCGACATCGCCGCACTGGACCGGTCCCAGGCATTCGCTGCCCAGTGCGCAACCCAGGGTCTGACACTGGCCGCTGACGAGGTCTTTGTGCTGGCCCACTGGATCACAGACCGTGATCTCGCGCGTCGTTTTGACGTGCCCTTTCTGGTGGCCCGCATGCCGGAGGGTCAGGCGCCGGTCGCCGACGAAGCCGAGCAGTTCGAGCCGGTCTGGGTACGCCCGGCCGACGCCCTCAAGCGCCACCGGGAGGGTCAGTTCTTCATCATCTTTCCAACCATCCGCACGCTGGAGCGTTTGCTCGACTACACAGAAGTCGATGCCGTGCTACAAGCCTGCGCCGCCACCGAACAACCGCTCTGGACCAGCTGCCCGCGCGCCGGTCTGTTGGCCGGGCGCGAGGCGCGCTTCATGGAAGGCGACCTGCCTTATGGCGAACTGGCACTGGTCTGCCCGGACGGACAGATCGTTCACGCGCTCGATTGGCAGTCCGAAACGCAGGTGACCCTGCTGAAGAACGTGCAGCGCCTGACCGCACCCAACCCGGGTGCCATGACCGGTCCGGGCACCAACAGCTACCTGGTGGGCGACCCCACAGCCGGCTACATCGTGATTGACCCCGGTCCGGCTGACCCCGAACATCTGGAAAAGCTGTGGCGCGCTGCGGGTGGCGACATCCGCATGATTGTCTGCAGCCACTCGCACCCGGACCATTCGCCCGGCGCGCAGCCACTGCAGAAGCTGTGCACGAACAGGCCTCTGATCCTGGGATTGCCATCTGCGCCAACTGCGCGTCAACACAGTCAATTCACACCCGACCGCGCACTGCAAAATCAGGAACTGTTGACGCTGAAGGGACAGGCGCTGGAGGGTGAAGTCACGCACACATTGAAGGTTGTTCACACACCCGGCCATGCAGCCAATCACCTGTGCCTGCTGTTGCTCGAAGACGGTCTGCTGTTCAGTGGCGACCACATCCTGTGCGGCAGCACCACCGTGATCGACCCACCCGATGGCGATATGACGCTGTACCTCGACTCACTCGATCTCCTGAGTACCGCCTGCACACGGCACAGCATTGAATTCATCCTGCCGGCGCACGGCCACGTGATCGGTGGCTACGACGGTGAAGCGGCAGCGGCGATCACCCGCCTGAAGACCCATCGCCTGCAACGTGAAGCCAAAATTCTGCGCGTGATGCAGGCATCGCCACAAGGAACCCTGGACGATTGGGTGACTCTGGCCTATGACGATGTGCCCGATCGAATGTGGCCGGTCGCCAAACGCTCATTGATGGCCCACGTGGCACGCATAGAGGCCAATTTGCCCCTCAGCGATTGACCCTGAATTGGTGTCATTCCTAGAACAGTCGCGCCGCCACCCAGGTGAAGCCAGCGACGGCCTGCCAGGTCGGCGCGCCGCCGCTCAACCGGCGCGCCATGCCGGCGTCGAGCACCAGTGACTTTGTCACGCTGTAGCTCGCGCAAAGCAGAAACTGCGATGTACTGGCAACGCCGCTCTGGCGCGTTCCCGAGAATTCACCGACCAGCCCAAGCGCATCGCTCAGCGGCCGCGACAGCGCCGCCGCCCACACCGTTTGCAGATAGCTGGTGCCGGAGTCGGGCGCGCCCAGGTAGATGGCGCTCAGGTTGAGGTCCGTGTGCCAGTCGCCGAGGTCGGCGCTGTAGATGGCGTTGATGGCGGTGTCGGACTTTCCACTGACGATGCCGCGTTGCCCGGTCGGCAACGTGGCGCCGAGTTCGAGGCCAAAGGCCGACTGCTCATTGACCGCGAAGCGCCGTTTCAGCACGATGCCGGTCACGCCGTTGCCGCTGAGCGTCTGGTCAAGCTCGTCGGTCTGTCGGACCAAGGCTTCGCCGCCGACGCGGATTCCCCAGTCGTCGCTGAAGGCGAGTTTCGCGGTCCACGGCAGGCTGTCACGTTGGGCACCGTTTCCGAACTGGCGCCACACGCCGCCTTCGATCTCCAGCCAACCCGGCGCGCTGAGCTGGGCCGGCGTCGAAACGCTGGGTCGGTAGGGCGTAGCCGCGGGCTTTCCGTCGTCGGCCTGCGCCGAAAGTGCAGCCAGTAGCAATGCGCCGCAGGTGAAGATCATGTTCCGCATCGAGTCCTCCGGAGTTTCAACCCGCCGAATATCATGCGCGGCGTTAGCAGCGATCTTAGCCACTTGAACAGACGCTGCCACTCCCATGCGGCCAGTTTGCTCACCGCGTTCTATCGGTCCGAGCCGCCGTCACACAGCTTCGACGGGACGCTATCGCTCTTTTCGAAATTGTCAAGTGACAGTGCGACGAACTGCCCGACAGATGACTCCAACCGACACTCATGCGACATTCGGCTTGCCGAAATACCAGTTCCAAACCCGACGTTGGCACCGAACGAGCACCCGGCACTCGGCCACTGCTATGGGGTGAATGTGATGCGCAGACCGGGGACGGGGTGCAATTCGAGCCCGACTGGGATCTGGCTGCGCAAGCAGCACCGGACTACGAAGTAGATCAGCGCATCAAATGGTGACAGGTCAAAGCGGCGATTCAAACGCGCAGAGAGGTAGTCCTGCGTCTAGACTGCGATGTGCACCCGAACTCGCTCTCCCGGACAGCGTTTTTTTTGGGGGTGTATCTGCAAAACCAGACAGTTCCTCGTAGACCGCTTCAAGGCCGGATCCAAATTCGTGATTCAGCTTTCCAAAATAGATCAGTACCTTGGTCTGGCGCTGCCCGATAATGCTGGTGTGCAGTGAGGCGCTATCCGTAAGAACAGAGGGAGGTCGTATGCAGTTTCCAAAAGTTTTTTTGTTTGTTCCCGTTGCACTGCTCACTATGTCGCTATTATTTGGCTGTGTGTCGAAACAGACGCAATCAAAAGAAGTGATTGGTCGCGTCCCGCTTGCCAAAGCCGTGGCGACATTGCCGGCACCGGCAATCTGGCAAAATTTCCAGAACATCACCCAGGTTCCGCGTCCGTCGCACCATGAGGGTAAGGCCACGGCATTTGTGGCTGATTTTGGCCACAGGCTGGGACTGGAAACTGTTGTCGATGCTGTTGGTAATGTCGTCATCCGCAAACCAGCGACAACCGGCATGGAGAATTCGCCAGGCGTCGTACTCCAGGCCCATCTGGATATGGTGCCGCAAAAAATATCCACTTCCACCCATAATTTTGAGACAGACCCAATCAATGCATATATTGAGGATGGATGGGTTCATGCTGACGGCACAACACTTGGCGCAGATAACGGCATCGGTGTAGCCTTAATCATGGCTATTCTTCAGGCAAAAAATGTAGCCCACGGACCGCTGGAAGCGCTCTTTACCGTCACCGAGGAAGACGGCTTCATCGGCGTCAACGCCCTGGCAACCGATACTCTGCGCGGAAGGATTTTTATCAATATCGACTCCGAAGTGGAAGGTCAATTTATGATCAGCTGTGCGGGTGCCGTTTATGTAGAAGCCCGTGAGACATATTCCGAAGTCCCAACTCCGGGCGGCATGACCGGACTCCAAGTCGCCATTGACGGTTTGCTCGGCGGTCATTCTGGTGTCGATATCAACAAGGGACGGGCCAGTGCCCATCAACTGATGGCACGACTGCTGATAAATGCCCCCTCATCGTTCGGCGTTCGGCTCGCCAGCCTGGCAGGCGGAAACATGCGCAACGCAATTCCGCGCACGACCACTATTGTTGTAGCTCTCCCGGCGGATCAGGCCGCCGCTTTCAGCTCATATTCGAAAGACTTCAAGGCTACCGTTGCGAAAGAACTGGCGGCAGCCGATCCGGGTCTGACCGTTACAGTCACTCCGATCAACCTCCCTGCAAAAGTGATGGACGCGACAACGCAGAAGGCACTGATAGGTGCTGTCCATGCCGCGCCACAGGGAGTGTTTCGCATGAGTGCAGACGTACCGGGACTGGTGGAAACTTCCGGCAACAACGGGACACTTACCATAAACGCCGGCCAGTTTGCCGCCGGCGTTTACGTGCGCAGCGCCCTTGACCCGGAGCGTGACGCCGAGGCGCAGCGTTTTGTCACGGTCTTTGAAAACGCTGGCGCTACGGTCACGCTTAACGGAGCCTATTCCAGTTGGCCGCCCAACGCGAATTCGCCTCTGTTAAGGCTCATGAAGGGCGTTTACAAGAGCATGTACGGCAAGGAACCTGCGGTAGACGCCATCCATGCCGGGCTGGAGACCAGTGTGGTCGGGGTGAAATATCCTGGTATGGACATGATTTCAATCGGCCCGACCATTCAAAACGTCCACTCACCGGACGAACGATTGGAGGTGGCAACTGTGAAAAAGGTGTACGACCTGATCGTGGCAACATTGGGGGAGATCAAATAGCCGGTGCCCACGGTTTCTGCGCTATAAAGACTATCCCTTCGTTCTTCGGTTTTGACTTGAAGACGCTCCTCCCACAGCCAGATATTTGGGGCATGACCAGTTATGGCGGTTATTCCATACCCGGCATCAAACCGATCCCCCTGATGAGGAGATTCCCATGCTAAACGATGTGCATCATTATTTGGACTCCTTGTTTTTTGAGCCACAAGGCATCAAGCCGAAGTCTGTGAACGGCGGTTGATCGGCCTCCAAATTCATGAGATTGACTGACCCGGAAGCTGCCTTTCGTGACTGTCAGCAAGTGTTGCGCTGCCGGTCTAGGATTTCCTCCATTGCGGACTTTCACTTTTAACTGGCAGCTTCGAGAAAAGTGATTGGCTTCAAAAGGCACAAAGCGACTGATGTGCAGGCTTGGCCTGTGGCCATCAGCGTGCAGGCGCAGCACCCGGTACAGCCGCAATCTCATCGTCCACAGCCTTCTGCACCGCCTGATAGAACGCTTCACGTGAGGCGACGGCGACAGGGTCTGTGGCACCGCCCGCCCAGTTGCTGTTGGAGGCGATGACGAGTTTGCGCTTGGGGTCGATGAAGATGCCCTGGCCGAAGATGCCGCGTGCGGTGAAGCTGCCGTCGGCATAGGTCCACCACAGGTAACCGTAGCCCCGGTCTGGCTTGCCGATGCTGGTGCGTGCGGTGGTGGCTTCGGTCAGCCAGCCGTCGGGAACGATGCTTTTCCCGTTCACTGCGGCACCATTGAGGATGAATTGCCCGAAACGTGCAAAGTCCCGCGACGCAGCCTGAATGCAGCAGCCGCTGATCTCTTGCCCGGTCTTGCTGAGGATCCAGGTGGCCTGCTGCTGCATGCCGGCCGGAATCCAGATCTTTTCTGACAGATAAGCCGCTACGGGCTTCTTCGTCGCCTGGTTAAGGAGGATGCCCACCAGGTTGGTCTCGCCTGTGCTGTAGAGCCAGCGCGTGCCGGCTGGCACCTCGCGCGGCAGTTTGCGCAGGTAGCTCACCAGCGCGTCTACACCCTCTTCAGGTTTGTGGTTGTTGAACTTGGCCACATCCGAGTTCGGGTCCGCGTAATCTTCGTTCCACTTCACGCCCGATGTCATGGTCAGCAGTTGGCGGATGCTGACGTCGTCGTAGGCCGAGCCCTTCATCTGCGGGATGTAGTCGCTGACTTTTTCGTCCATGCTTTTGATGTAGCCGTCGCGTATGGCCGCACCCACCAGGGTGGACGTGATGGACTTGGCCACGGAGAAACTGGTCCAGCGCCCGCTGCTGTCAAAGTCCAGGCCGTAGCGCTCCAGGCGCAACTTGCCGTCATGTAGCACCAGCAGCGCTGCGCTGCGCTGGCCCGCCATGTAATCATTGACATCCAGAGGCAGTTTCAGCGGCGCACCTGGCGGCATTGGTGATGGCGAGGTGCCGGCCGGAATGACCCGCCATTTCGCGAGGACAGAAAGCCGGTCCAATGCGCGAAATGCCGCATCGCGCTGCGATTGACTCCAGAACAGCAGATCGCGGTTGGTGGGCAGCGCCGCCAGCAGGCCGCGCGTTTCCTTATCGAGGCTGAACCAGCCTGTAGTACCAGCAGCGGCAAGGACGATCAGCGCCCCCAGTGCAATCTTCTTGAATTTCAATTCGACACTCCTCAAGAATGGTGGCTATGGGCTGGATTCGACACGATGGGGCTACTGTAGGTCTGCAGCAACGACGCCAGCGACGAAGCGTATTTCAACAGCATGTTGTCAAGTATCGCCGCCCAGTACCGCGATCAGCCCACGTGAAAACCCTTGTCTTTTCCACAGCGATGCGATGCCTGGTAGACCTCGTAGTTGGGTGCGTGTAGTGAGTGCAGATCCCTCTGCGGCTTTACTCGCAACCCAACCCGAGTAATTTGACTTCCATTAAGCGGGCATTCGCCGCAGGCGGGTCCCGCTGCGATCCCGCTCGACAACTTTCTCTAGGCCTGCCGCTCATTCGTAGCCGACGACTCCCGAGAAAAATCACTGGCGGTCACAGACACGAAGCTGCCGGTCACGGAGAAATTTCGTAAGTCAAGTTCGCCAGCGAAAGCTGACTTATTTCAAGTACAGCGTGGCCGTTACTTGGTAAGTCACCGGATTCTTGCCGTACCAAGTTTGTAGCCCGGCGTACTGCATCCCTAACCGCTTCATAACATTGGCAGACGCAACGTTATCTGGATGGCACACGGCATAGATTTCGTCAGCAAGGACGGTATTGAATGCGAACCCCGCGATTGCACGCGCAGCCTCGGTTGCCAGGCCCCTGTTCCAGTAATCGCATCGAAGTCTCCAGCCGATTTCCAACGGGCAGGCACGATCGGGCGATGCCGTTGCCCCTCGGCGCAAGTTCTGAAGCGCACCTGCGCCAATAATCACGCCGCTTTCCTTTTCTATGAAACTCCACCACGAGTATCCGAACTCTATCCAACGTTGTTTGACCCGTTCAATGACCGCCACAGTTTCGTCACGTGTCTCTGGTCGCCCCGAGATGTAGCGCATGACCTCCGGGTCTGAGTTCAAAGCGCTCAAGCCATCCAGATGATCATCTGTGAACGGTACAAGCTTCAAACGGTCGGTGGTAAGTGCGGTCATCGATAAGAAATAGCAAGTTCTGGGATTGCCGGTAAGGTGGTGTATCCCAGTTAGAAGGCTACCGCTCATTCTACGAAAGACGGCGAAGGGGACGACCAAATAGCCGTGCACTCGGCAGTACGAACCATCTGAATGGAGCTGAGATAAATGTCTGGCCTCGCGATGGGAATGACGGCTACCTGCGAACCGGCGATTCAGACTCGTTGCGGGTTAGCCCTGCGTGTGACGTACCCGGTGAACCTCAAATCACTCTCGCGACCAAGGTTTTCCATGGAAAACCTTGCAATCAGTGTGTCAAATTACGGGTATGCCCCCAGGTTGATGGTTGTTCCAGGCTGCTAGACTGGTACTCACGCGGTTGCAATGCCTATCCGTTATCAGTTTGTTCAAAGCCATCCAAAGGAAGTGAAATGTCACGAAGGTTGTACCTGTCAGCATTAGTACCATCGGCTCTTGCACTGCTGCTTTCCGCATGCGGCGGTAGTTCTTACAAGGACACCAGTTGTCAGGCGCTCGTCACTAACGGGAACGGCGTCGTCATCGGGTCAGGCCTGCCCGGTGATCCAGCCTTGCCGGAGGCGGCGTCTGGCTACCGCACCGGCCTCAAGACGGTTTACGCCACGACGTACATGGTGTCCTCATCGAACGCCTACGCCAGCAACGCCGGTTGCGCCGTGCTCAAAAGAGGTGGCACGGCCGCTGATGCGGCGGTTGCGGTTCAATCGATCCTCGGCCTGACCGTGCCGGAAGCCACTGGACTCGGCTCGGGCGGCTTTATCGTCTACTACGACGCCGCGTCGAAGAAGGTGACGGCCTACGACGGTCGCGAGTCGGCGCCCGCCGCAGCGACAGAGAACTACCTGCGCTACATTGACGACGTCTCGAACAAGACCACTCCCGTGCCGAATGCGCGCGCCAGCGGCCGCTCCATCGGCACCATCGGCGTTCCGCGCCTGATGGAAGCTGTGCAGAAGGATTACGGCAAGTTAGCCTGGAAGGACCTGTGGACCGACGCGATTGCACTGGCCACCAACGGCTTTCCGATCGGCGGGCGCCTGGCTGCCGCGATCTCGTCGAACGCGAGCAGTCTGAAGCGCGATGCTGATGCAACGGCCTACTTCTTCAACACTGATGGCTCCCCGAAGGCGGTGGGAACGATCCTGAAGAACCCCGCGCTAGCCAACACGATGACCGCGATTGCCGCGAATGGCGTCGGTGCTTTTTATACGGGTCAGGTCGCCTCGGACATCATCGCCAAGATTGGTGCGACGACCGCGGCGAATGATGGCTCGGCGATCACTCCGGGCAAGACCACGCTCGCGGATCTGGCGGCGTATCAGGCGAAGCGCCGCACGGCAGTCTGCACGACTTATCGCTCGTACTGGATCTGCGGCACACCGCCTCCGACTTCGGGTGGCATCACGGTCGCTTCGGCCATGGGCATCCTGGAGAATTTCGATCTCGCGGGCACGTACAAGCTGCTCTCGGTCGACTCCGAAGGCGGCAAGCCTTCCGTGGCTGCCGTGCACCTGATCAGCGAAGCCGAGCGTCTCGCCTACGCCGATCGCGACAAGTACGTCGCGGACACGGACTTCGTTCCCCTGCCCGGCGGCACTTGGGATACTCTCCTGAACAAGCCCTACCTGAAGAGCCGCGCGGCCTTGATCAATCCGAATAAGAGCATGGGCACCGCGCTGGCTGGCGACCTCGGCCCAGTCGCGCTGGGCATCGACCTGACGCAGGAGCATGGCACCAACCAGTTCACCATCGTCGACGGCGCCGGCAATGTCCTGACCGCGACCACAACGGTTGAATCCAGCATGGGCTCGTTCCACATGGTCGACGGCTTCTTGCTGAACAACCAGCTGACCGACTTCTCGGCGTCGCCGACGGATTCAACCGGCGCGCTCGTGGCCAACCGGCTAGCTCCCGGCAAGCGTCCACGCAGCTCGATGGCGCCGACATTGGTATTCCAGAAGACAGCGGATGGCAGCATCGGCGACTTCGCAATGGCGACCGGTTCTCCCGGCGGCAGTTCGATTCCCTGGTATGTCATCAAGACGCTGGTCGGCTCGCTCGACTGGGGACTGGATGCACAGCAATCGTCCAACCTGATCGATTTTGGCGCCACCAACAGTCCGACGACGACGGTCGGCGGCGAGCATCCCAACGTGAACATCGCCAACAACGGGGCCAATGATCCGCTGATCACCGGGCTGCTTGCACTCGGTCACACCGTATCCACCAGCGCCCAGTCTAGCGGCGTGAACACAATCATGCGGGCGCGCTACATGGGCACTCCAGTCTGGGCGGGCGGAACCGACCCGCGGCGCGAAGGCGTGGTGCTGGGCGACACCTTCATCCCGTAATTCACTCCGCCCGCGTTGGCGCAGCGGAAAGGAAGCGGTCTGCCACGGCACGAACTCGCTCTGCCCGTGAACGCGCATGTGCACTTCCTTGTCTGAGTGGTCGACTGGGTCTTCCACTTAGTGGATGACGAAAACTTCAATCCAATCATTCGCAAATGGACTTCCGGGAAGCGGGTATTCGTGAGCGGCAGGTTACGCTGCAGACTGTCCTTCGAAAACTCAAAAGACTTGTCGTATGAACCAGGGGCGCAGCCCGAAGCGTTTGGTGTGTGGGTTCTCGCCGATTTTCTGGGCATTTGACAGCATGAGGCGGGAACCCACACCCCAAACCCTGCCACCACGACCTAGAAGAACCCCATTGAAAAAACCAGCGTTATGCCCAGCTAATGGCCTATTGAAATCCTAACCTTCGGAACAGACCTTTGCCAGCACTCATTGTTTCCTGTCTGGCGCTGGCTTTTGTTCTGTGGTTGCTGGGACAGCCCTACCTGACCGAGCGCAGACGCCGGCGAATTTGTGCACAAGCTTTCCCCGCAGCCTGGCGCGAGATTCTGAAACACCGCGTGCCCTACGTCCGCGCACTGCCGGTCGATTTGCAGTTGCAACTCAAGAAGCATATCCAGATCTTCATCGCCGAGAAGACTTTCATCGGTTGTGATGGCCTAAAGATCACCGACGAGATGCGGGTGACGATCGCCGCGCAAGCCTGCCTGCTGATCCTCAATCGCGCTCGCGGCTACTACCCCAAGCTGCGCGAGATTCTGGTCTACCCGGGAAGCTTTGTGGTCGAGCGCGAACACATCGACGGCATCGGCGTCGCCCACCATGGTCGCAGCGTGCTGTCGGGCGAATCGTGGGAGCGCGGGCAAGTGGTGCTCTCATGGCACGATACGCTGCAGGGTGCTGCCATACCGGACGATGGTCAGAACGTGGTGATCCACGAATTTGCCCATCAGCTCGATCAGGAAACAGGCGCTGCCAATGGCGCCCCGGTGCTGCCGCGACGCGATCAATACGCACGCTGGTCTCAGGTGCTGGGAGCCGAATTCAGGCAGTTGCAGAGCGCCAGATCGCAGCAGCGCGAGACCTTGTTCAGCGACTACGGCGCCAGCGATCCGGCTGAGTTCTTTGCCGTGATCTCGGAGGTCTTTTTTGAGCAGCCCCGGCGCATGGCCGACGCCCACCCGGCCCTGTACCATGAACTCTCAGTTTTATATGCGCTCGATCCACTCAGCTGGTAAGCCATCGCTGTGGTTAATATCCGTCCCATGACCGCGCACGACAAGTCCTTGCCAGATACCGAGCGTGCCGGCGAGCGGCTCTCCAAACGGGTGGCCGCCATGCTCCCCTGTTCGCGCCGTGAAGCCGAGCAATACATCGAAGGGGGTTGGGTGCAGGTCGATGGCAAGGTGGTGGAGGAACCGCAGTTCAGGGTGTTCCAGCAACTGATCGAGATCGCCCCTCAGGCCACGCTGATGGGCGACACGGCGGTCACGCTGCTGCTGCACAAGCCGGCTGGTTGCGGCGATGCTGCAGCGCTCAAGCTGCTCGATCGCAGCAACCATTTCAATGACGATGCTTCGGCCCTGCGGCCTCTGAAACGCCATTTTGCAGAGCTGACTTCGGCGGTCGCGTTGGAGGCCGGCGCCAGCGGTCTGCTGGTTTACACGCAGGACTGGCGGATCGCCCGCAAGCTGACGGACGACGCCAGCTTGCTGGAGCATGAATTGATCGTAGAGGTCGAAGGCAAAGTCGCTGCCGATACCCTGCAGCGACTGAACCAGGGCCTGAGCTCTGACGCGCAGCCTCTGCCCCGCGTGCGAGTCAGCGTCAACAGTGCCAGCGAAAGCGCGTGCAAACTGCGTTTTGCCGTCAAGGGCAGCCATCCCGGTTTGCTGGCCTACCTGTGCCAGCGCATGAACCTGAAGATTCTGGGTATGAAACGAATTCGTATCGGACGCGTCGCGATGGGCCAGTTACCGGTCGGACAATGGCGCTACTTACAGACTCGTGAACGCTTCTGACGGGCCACGCCGGGTGTTGCCGCGGCGCCAGGGAAAAATATTCGATAATCGAGCCCGCTTTGATTTGGATCCACTTATGTTTTTGCGCTCTTTCAAGTTGTTCGCCGCCACACTGATGGCAGCCCTGTTATCGGCAGCCTGCAGCACCGGCGGCGGCGATCCCGCACCGGCGCCGACCGGGCTGGCTGTTGTGGCAGGAGAGACAAGCGCCACGCTAACCTGGAACATGGTGGACGGGGTGGAGTACTGGGTGTTTGCCGCGCCGACAAGCCTGGCGCCTCCCACCACCGCAACGATGCAGGGCTGGTTCGGCCTGCCGGGCAGCAACGTTGTGCTCAAAGTCAATTCGCCCTACGTGTTTACCGGCCTGCTCAATGGCCTGAGCTATTCGTTCTCTGTCAATGGCCGGACCAATGGCGGTCCCGGCGGACCGGGCGCTGCGGCCGTGGTGGCAACACCCAGGCTCGCCGGCTCCAGTTGGAGCGCCGGCGCGGCCATCGCTGGCAGCCCTGTCCTGCGCAGCATCACCTTCGGTGCCACGGTGGCGACCACGACCACCGCGTCGGTCACTACCTATGTGGCAGCGGGCGATGGCGGTGCCATGTTTTCTAGCGCCGATAGCGTGACGTGGAACCCTATCAACTACAGCACCAGCGCCAGAATCAACGGCGCATCCCATTCCAGCAACTACAGGGTGGTTGGCGACAAAGGCTTGTTGTTGACAAGTCCGGACGCTGTGACCTGGACGGCGCAGGCCAGTGGCACACCTCAAGACCTGTATGCCGTTGCCAGCAACCTCGTCAACCTGAACGTGGCAGTGGGCGCCGGGGGCACCATCATCACCAGTCCGGATGACGTCACTTGGACCGCCGTGAGTAACTCGGCAACCAGCAACGATTTGTATGCGGTCGCCTACACCAGCTATAACTCAGGCACCTGGATTGCCGTCGGCGCCGGTGGCACCGTGGTGACCAGTGCCGATGGGATGAACTGGCAGAGGGTCAACAGCAACTGGCAGACCGATTTGCGCGGAGTGAGCTACGGCATCACTTCGCTGCCGACCGACACCACAGTCACCAGCGCCTTCGTGGCAGTAGGTGCTTTTGGCACCGTGCTGACGAGCACCGACGGTGTCAACTGGGTGGCGCAGACCTTGCCGCTCGACGGCGCTCTCAACGCCGTCACCTACGGGGCGCAATTTGTCGCCGTTGGCGCGGGCGGGTCCATATTTACCAGCGGCGACGCCGTCAACTGGACACCGGCGGCGTCGGGCACGGGTCAAGACCTTTACGCCATCGTGCGCGGCTTGCTGTCTTACTCGGCAGTCGGCGACGCTGGAAGCAACTTGCTGTCCAAATAAGCGTGCGGCGCAATGGCGACGTTGCGCCGCGCCGGCAGCCGCGTATCAATCCAGCCCAGCAAGTCGAGCCACATCTGGCGCGTCTCGGCGTCCCGTGGTGTACGCATCGCGTTAGGCAATTCGATTGTCACCACCGGCACTCCGCCTTGAACGCCCCCATAGTTGCCAAGAGAGCCAGGAAAGATGCCCAACTGATGCAGGTACAAACTGCCCAGGCGCGACGGCGGCACCACGGGCCCGTCAAAATCGAGCACGCCGTAAGGCGCATGGATGCTGACAATCAGATGCGGCTTGAAGGCGCGCATCTCGTCATGCAGGAACCTTGATTCGGGCTCCGACAGAGGCTTCGGACCCGGCCAGCGCCGCGGGTCCTTGTGGGTTCCCTTTTCCCAATACAGCTTGGCATCGCGTTCCCAATTGGGCGTCATGAAATTGCGGTTCAAATCAACGCCATGGGCATTGACGCGGCGCGGCGACCGATTGAAGACTCCATCTGGATTGAGCACTGGCACGAAGCGCCAGTGAATCTGCCTCGCGCTGACCGCAGGCATTTGTTTGGCCAGTCGGATCCAGTGGAAAGCCACCGCCGCCGACGACAGCTCGTCGCCATGGATTGCACCCACCACCAGCACCCGCAGCGTGGCCTGCTCGGGCTTGACATCGCTGACCCACAGCGTTCGTCCTTTGACTGATCGAACGGCCGTCGGCTGTAGCCTGGCAGACTCACACAGATCGCGCCGAAGGTTGGGCAGGCGCGCTGCAAAATCGGTGCATGGCGCAGCGGCGCGAGCACTCTCTAGGGCAAAAAACAGAGCCAGCACAAGAGGCTTCAGGCAACTCGCAAACATGGTGAAAGTTTAACTGGCGACAATGCCGACGATTTGTCCATCTGAAAAGTGTGAAGCCCACCGATAAGCCGGATTCTGTGCAACAGCCGGCCCTTGCGGACCGGCCGAAGTGACTGCCATTACTCTGGGCCGCTGGTCGCCCAGCGGCTCGGTGCTACCTACCCGCACACTCCGGGGGCCCCATCAACGTGTGCCTACTTGGTATTGCTGCGCGTAGAGATTGCCCGTTTCACCTTTGGGCTCGCGGCGCAACTTGCGTTGCGTCCGAGTCCAAAACTCGTCTCTGTTGCTCTGATCCTCACCTTATACCCCGCACTTGCGCACGCGGCTTTCAGTGGACAGCCGTTAGCTGCTACGCTGCCCTGTGCAGTCCGGACGTTCCTCCAGTGCGCCCTTTCGGGTGATGCACCAGCGGCAGTCTGGCGGGCTTCACACTGTGGATTATCCACTCCTGAGACAATCAGACTGCCATGATCCGCCTGACCGAGCTCAAACTACCACTGGAGCACGCAGCCGACGCGCTGCCGGCGCTGATCGAGCGCACGTTGGGAATCGCCAGCACCGACATGGTTTCATTCACCATTTTCAAGCGGAGCATCGACGCCCGCAAGGCCGATCTGGTTCAGGTCTACATCGTCGACCTGGAACTGACGGCAGCTCTGGAATCGGCGCTGCTGGCCAAGTTTGCGGGCCATCCGCACATCTTTGCCGCGCCGGACCTGGTGTACCACCCAGTCGCTCAGGCGCCCGTCGATTTCTGTCCGCAACCGGTTGTGGTCGGCTTTGGTCCCTGCGGCATTTTTGCGGCGCTGATCCTGGCGCAAATGGGCTTCAGACCGATCGTACTGGAGCGCGGCAAGACGGTGCGTGAACGCACCCAGGATACTTGGGGCCTGTGGCGCAAACGCGAGCTTAATCCGGAATCGAACGTGCAGTTTGGCGAAGGCGGCGCTGGCACTTTTTCCGACGGCAAACTCTACAG
>CAIVLG010000182.1 GCA_903906695.1 uncultured beta proteobacterium
CCAGCATCATTCCCGGCGAATGACCAACCACTTCACCGGCTTCGCCTGCCGGCAACTCCACGCCGTTGTCGTCGATCAGACGGATGTCATGGCCCTCAGCGGGTTGGCCAACCGTGTGCAGCTTGTCGGGGAAGCGATGGGCTTCAAGAATGCAGGTGCCGCCACCCTCGGTCATGCCATAGAACTCCACCAAAGCACCGGGCCAGCGCCTGAGGACGTCGGCCTTCAAACTGGCAGAAAACGGCGCGCTGGTGGAAAACTTGACCTCGAAGCCCGACAGATCGAAGGCATCAAAATCAATGCGCGCCATCAATCGCTGATATTGCACCGGCACCAGCATGGTGTGACTGACACGATGTCGCTGGGCCAGCTCCAGGTACTCCAGCGCATTGAACTTCGGCATCAACACGACCGTACCACCAAAGGCCAGGGTTGGAAAAAAAACCACCAAGGTGGTATTCGAGTACAGCGGCGTTGACAGCAGCGTGACCGTGTCAGGCCCGTAGTTGAAAGTCTTGCCGCGACGAACATGAGACCAGCGCATGCCGTGCGACTGCACGATGCCTTTGGGTTCGCCGGTGGTACCCGATGAATAGATGATGTTGAAGGGCGACTGCGCTTCGATCAACACGTTTGAGGGCCGCCGCCCGGCCGGCTCCAGCCAGTCATCAAGCGGCCGCCCGACGGCGGAGCCATCGAGCGCGATGCGCCGAACTTCGCTCGAATCAGTGCCGCCGATCACAGCGGCAGTGTCGGCATCGATGAACAACTTTTTTGCCTGCGCATCGGACACCATCTGTGCCAGGCTGTCGGGTGTCGCACCGGTCGGCAGTGGCGCCACCACGACGCCGGCGCGCAACGCGCCCAGAAAGACGGCGGCGTAGGCTATCGACATGCTGGCGCAAATGGCAACCACATCGCCCACTTGCAGGCCGTCACGTTGCAGCGCTGCGGCCACGCGGTCCAGCAAAATATCCAGCGCACTGTAGTCCAGTGCGCGCTGGCCTTCGATCAGCGCAGTCCGGCGCGGCGCCTCAAGCGCGTGCTGCCGAATCAGGTCACTGATGAGCGCGAATTCGCATTCTGTCGGGTCGATCACAGTGTCAAAACAGGGTGCCGAGAGAGGCCGGCGAGAAGTCCTGCAACTCGGCATGCCGCCCGTCACGAACCTTCTGCACCCACTGCGGATCGACCAGCAGCGCACGTCCAACCGCCACCAGATCGAAATCGCCGCGATCGAGCCGGCGCAGCAACTCGTCGAGCGAGGCCGGCTTCGAGCTTTCACCGCCAAAGGCGGCGATGAACTCGCCGCTGAGTCCGACCGAGCCGACCGTGATGGTGGGTTTGCCGATCAGCTTCTTGGCCCAACCGGCAAAGTTCAGATCCGATCCCTCGAATTCGCTCTCCCAGAAACGCCGCTGCGAGCAGTGGAAGATATCGGCGCCGGCATCGGCCAGCGGGCGCAGCCAGTCTTCCATTTCCTGCGGCGTGCGGGCCAGACGCGCCGCGTAGTCCTGCTGTTTCCACTGCGACAGGCGGATGATCACGGGGTAGTCCGGACCGACCGCGGCGCGCACCGCCTTCAGAATCTCAGCTGCGAATCGGCCGCGCTGCACGATCGTGGCGCCGCCGTAGCCGTCGCTGCGCTGATTGGTGCCGTCCCAGAAGAACTGGTCGATCAGGTAGCCGTGGGCGCCGTGCAATTCAATCGCGTCGAAGCCGAGTGTCTTGGCATCCAGGGCGGCTTGGGCAAAGGCAGCAATCGTGTCGGCGATGGCCGCGTCGCTCATCGCTTCACCGTATTGTTTTCCCGGTGACGAGAGTCCCGACGGACCGTCGATCGGCCCCGGTGGCACCCAGTCGGTGCGGCGGTTTCGCACGGCACCCATGTGCCAGAGTTGCGGCGCCATGACGCCGCCGGCCAGGTGCACGTCATCGATGACCCGCTTCCATGCAGCCAGCGCGTCCTCGCCCCAGAAGTGCGGCACGTTCGGGTCGTTGGACGATGCCGGACGATTGATCACCGTGCCTTCCGAAACAATCAGTCCGACCGCGGCGGCGGCGCGCCGCTGGTAATAGGCAGCCACTTTTTCGGTCGGCACACCATTCGGTGAAAAGGACCGCGTCATGGGCGCCATGACGATTCGGTTTGCGAGTTTCAAGGTCTTGAACTGAAAGGGCTTGAAGAGGGAATCGAGCGACATCGTGAACCTTTGACTAAAGTGGTGACTTTGGCTTCGCGCCCTTGAAACCCGGGCGGCGAAGTTGCCGTGCGCATTGTAGGGATTTGTAAATTTCCCCGCCCCCTACAATGCGCCCACTTTGAAATTTGCCATGACAAAAATCCGAATCGGTGCGGCTACCTGCATGCTGGCAGCCTTGTGTCTGCTGCCATCGGTTCAAGCGGCGGACCCGCAGAGCACGCAGATCGAGGAGTTAACCTGGACCGAAGTGCGCGACCGCGTGGCGGCCGGATCCACCACACTATTGCTGCCGATTGGCGGCACCGAGCAAAACGGGCCGCACATGGTGTTGGGAAAACACAATGTGCGGGTGCGTCTTCTTGCCACCGAGATTGCCCGGCGGCTTGGCAACGCGCTGGTGGCGCCGGTCGTCGCCTACGTTCCCGAGGGCAGCATCCACCCGGCAGCGGGCCACATGCGCTTTGCCGGGACGATCTCGATCTCCGAGGCAACGTTCGAGGCACTGCTGGAGTCAAGCGCGCGCAGCTTCAAGCAGCATGGCTTTCGTGAGATCGTCTTACTCGGCGACCATGGCGGCTACCAGAGGAACATGGAGCATGTGGCGGCCAAGCTCAACCGCGAGTGGGCCAAGGATCCGGCCTGCCGCGTGCACGCTCTGCTGGACTACTACCGGGTAACACAGAACGCCTATGTCGCCAGCCTGAGAGGCCGGGGCTTCAGTGATCAGGAGATCGGAAGCCATGCCGGCCTGGCGGACACCTCGCTGGCCCTGGCACTCGACAAATCACTGGTGCGCAGCGATGTCCTGGCAAGCCCTTCTGTGGCGGCCCGGAACAGCGGTGTGGAAGGTGATCCGCGCCGCTCCAGTGCGGAACTGGGGCAAGCGGGCGTGCAGCAAATCATTCAGATCTCGGTCGCGGCGATTCAGGCCTTCACCCATCAGCCGCGTTGATACCAACAAACCACCATATACGAACATGCCACGACAAACAAGCCGAACCATTGCACTGTCAATTGCCTTGCTTGCAGCACTGAGCGCCCGCGCCAGCGAGCAAATCTCAACCGTAGCCGGCATGCCGGCGGTTGTCGATGCGCTCAACCTCTACAGTGAAACCGGTCCTTCGCACCGCAGCGCCGCGACTCAGGGCCAGCTCGAACGCGTCTATGTGCCCAATCTGCGCTCGAACGACGTCTATGTGATCGACCCGGCAACGATGAAGGTGGTCGACCGTTTCAAGGTTGGCAAGGCGCCGCAGCACATCGTCCCCTCCTGGGACCTGAAGACGCTTTGGGTTGCCAACAATGCCGAACGCCGAAAGGATGGCAGCCTGACGCCGATCGATCCGCGCACTGGAAAACCAGGCAAGGCGATTGCCGTCGACGACCCGTACAACATGTACTTCACGCCCGACGGCAAGTCAGCCATCGTCGTGGCCGAAGCGCACAAACGGCTTGACTTTCGCGACCCCCATAGCATGCGGTTGCAGTATTCGATCGATACACCGAACTGCGGTGGCATCAATCACGCGGACTTCTCGATCGATGGCCGCTGGGCCTTGTTCACCTGTGAGTTCGAAGGCGGTCTGGCCAAGGTGGATCTGGTGAACCGAAAGGTCCTGGGCTACCTCAAGCTGGCGATGCCGCGAACTCGCTACAAAGAGGAAGCAGGCAAGCCCTTCGATCCGTCTGCATCAGAGATCTGCACCTCCACCAAGGGCATGCCACAGGATATCCGCATCGCACCCGACGGCAAGCGTTTCTATGTTGCCGACATGGAAGCCGATGGCGTACACGTCGTCGACGGCGACGCACTCAAGGAGGTGGGATTTATTGCCACCGGCCTGGCCGCCCACGGCCTGTATCCGAGCCGCGACGGCAAGAGTCTTTACGTTGCCAATCGGGGCACGCACAAGATTCACGGCCTGCGACGCGGGGCCGGCGGCGTCACGGTGATCGATTTTGCCAGCGGGAAAGTTGTCGCGCAGTGGCTGATCCCGGGCGGCGGTAGCCCCGACATGGGCAATGTCAGCAGCGACGGCAAGTCGCTCTGGCTATCAGGCCGCTTCGACGA
>CAIVLG010000183.1 GCA_903906695.1 uncultured beta proteobacterium
GCCATTCTCCTGTTTTCGGTTTTCTCATTTTCCTCTTTTGTGATGCTTGGTGATTTACAAAAGAATGCATTTGCGTTTCCATTTTTGTTTATGTTCATTTATCTGTTTGAAAATTACTTAATTACCCATGAAAAACGCGATCTGCTTCTGGCGATGTCAGCGTTGTTAAGAATGTTGCCGGAATGCTGGCTGAGCAAATTGACGAATTGGCGAAACCGGTCACGATTGAGGCCGGGGAATAGGGCGCCAATATCGCGCAGCAAATAGCTGTCGATGTAGTGGCGCTGCCACAGGTTGCGAAACTCTTCGCTGCCGCTTAGCCAGGGCTCTGGATAGCCGCCGGCGAACCAGTAGTCCTGCACTTGTTGCAGGCTCAGTCTTGGGGTAGCCACAGCTTGAATCTCCGCCAGGGCAGCGCCTTGAGACAGCAAGGAATACAGTGCCGATGGCGGCTGTTCCCAGGCCTCGGACAAACTCAAGGGGGCCATCTCAATGCGGCCCACGCGACCGGCAAGGCTTTCCGAAATTTGCCGCACCAGATCGGGTGAACTCGAGCCCGAAAGCAAGAACCGCCCTTTCTTTTGACGATCCCGGTCAATCGCAACGCGCAAGGCCGAAAACAAGGGTGGTACCAGTTGCGCCTCGTCAACCACCAGCTTGTCCTCGTGCAAGCGAAGAAACAAATCGGGGTCCGCCAGCAGTTGCTGCCGATCAGCGGAGTTTTCCATATCAAAGCGCTGCCATTCACTCCCGAGTGTGCCCAGCAGGGTGGTCTTGCCACACTGACGCACTCCAGTGACCACAACACACGGGAAATGGGTCAACAAGGTCTGGACTTGGGATTGAATGTGGCGAGTCAACATAAGTGTAAATAGTAAAGTTATTGTTTACTAATTACATTATTATATCTTTGAAAAAGTGCACTTCTCCCTTTGGAGGTCAGGGTTTTCACCTATGAAAGGCGGTTCCTTGGTGACCAACAATCGCTATGTATTTAATTTCATAGGCAAGGCACTTCATATGTGCCGCAACCCCGCAGGAGAAACACATGCAAAAAGTGTTGCATATCAACGCCGACAAGTGCACCGGTTGTTTGCAATGCGAAATGGCTTGTTCTTTCGAGAACTACGGCACTTTCGCCACAGCCAAGTCGCGCATCAAGGTATTCGACTTCCACCATACCGGCAAGAAAGTGCCCTATACCTGCACCCAGTGCGACGAGGCCTGGTGCCTGCATGCCTGCCCGGTCGAGGCGATCACGGTGGATAAGGCGACCGGCGCCAAGGTGGTCAACGAGGCCACCTGCGTTGGCTGCAAGGTATGCACCATTGCCTGCCCGTTCGGCACCATCAATTACGTTGAGTCCACCGGCAAGGTTCAGAAGTGCGACCTGTGCGGTGGTGAGCCGGCTTGTGCCGAGCACTGCCCCACCGGAGCCATCACATTCATTGACGCCAACTGGACCGGCCTAGGCAAGATGGCGCAGTGGGCAGATAAATTGGGTAACCAGCCTTCGGCTGCTTAAGGAGAAACAATCATGTCATGGGCTGGAAAAATTCTTCGCGTTGATTTGACCGCAGGCACCGTCAAATCCGAGCCGCTCAATATGGATTGGGCGCGTGACTACATCGGTTCGCGCGGACTGGGCTCCAAATACCTGGTGGAAGAGGTCGACGCCAAAGTCGATCCGCTGTCACCCGCCAACAAGATCATCTGGGCGACCGGTCCGCTGACCGGCACCATGGCCTCCACCGGTGGTCGTTACACGGTCATCACCAAAGGCCCGCTGACCGGCGCCATTGCCTGCTCCAATTCGGGCGGCTACTGGGGTGCCGAGTTCAAGATGGCGGGCTGGGATATGGTGATCTTCGAGGGCAAGAGCGCCAAACCGGTGTACCTCTATGTCAACGATGACGTGGCCGAACTGCGCGACGCCAGCCATCTGTGGGGCAAGAGCGTGTGGGAAACCGAAGCAGCCCTGAAGTCTGCGCTGCAGGATCCGCTGACGCGTGTTTCGAGTATCGGCAAGGCCGGTGAAAACGGCGTGCTCTATGCCAGTGTGGTCAACGACCTGCACCGCGCCGCGGGACGCTCGGGCGTCGGTACCGTGATGGGTTCAAAGAACCTCAAGGCGATTGCCGTGCGTGGCACCAAGGGCGTGGGCAATATCCGCGACCCGAAGGCCTTCATGGCCGCGGTGAAAGCGGGCAAGAAAGTGCTGGCGGAAAACGGCGTCACCGGCACCGGCCTGCCCGCCATGGGCACGCAGGTGCTGATGAGTGTCATCAACGAAGTCGGCGCCTTGCCGACGCGCAACCACCGCGACAACCAGTTCGAAGGCGCCAAGGACATCGGTGCCGAAGCCATGGCGGCGCCACGCAAGACAGATGGCAAGAAGCATCTGGTGACGAACCAGGCCTGTTTTGGCTGCACCATTGCCTGCGGTCGCATCAGCAAGATGGACGAGGGCCACTTCACGATCGAAAACAAGCCGCAGTATCGCGGTGCCAACGGCGGACTTGAGTACGAAGCGGCCTGGGCGCTGGGCGCTGCCAATGGCGTGAACGACCTGGAAGCGCTGCAATACGCCAACCTGCTGTGCAACGAGGAGGGCATAGACCCGATCAGTTTCGGCACCACTGTCGGCGCTGTCATGGAGCTCTATGACATGGGCGTGCTGACCAAGGAGCAGGTCGGTATTGAAGCGAAGTTCGGCTCTGCCCAGGCGCTCGCCTTCCTGGCTGAAGAGACGGTCAACGGTCGTGGCTTTGGCAAGGAAATCGGCCAGGGCTCCAAGCGCCTGACGGCCAAGTATGGTCACCCTGAACTGAGCATGAGTTCCAAGGGCCAGGAGTTTCCGGCCTACGACGGCCGCGCCATTCAGGGCATCGGCCTGGCCTACGCCACGTCCAACCGGGGTGGCTGCCATCTGCGCGGCTACACCATCGCGTCCGAAGTGCTGGGCATCCCGGTCAAGACCGATCCGCTGGAGAGCGAAGGCAAGCCCGATCTGGTCAAGGCCTTCCAGGATGCGACTGCCGCGTTTGACTCGTCTGGCCTGTGCATTTTCACCACCTTTGCCTGGGGCTTGCAGGACCTGGCACCGCAAATGCAGGGCGCTTGCGGCGAGGAGTTCACCCTTGAGCAACTGGCACTGATTGGCGAACGCATCTGGAACATGGAGCGCGAGTTCAACAACCGCGCCGGCTTTACCGCCAAGGATGACAGTCTGCCGGCGCGCCTGCTGACCGAGGCCTGCAAAACCGGTCCGGCCAAGGGCAAGGTCAATGAGCTGGCCAAGATGATGCCGAAGTACTACGAGGTTCGCGGCTGGGACGGCGAAGGTCGCCCGACGGCTGAGACCCGCAAGCGTCTGAGCCTCTGAAAGCGCCATGACCCATCACCTCATCCTCGGCGCCGGCCCGGCCGGTGTCATCGCTGCCGAAACCATCCGCAAGCACGCCCCCTCGGACAGCATTACCATCGTCGGCGACGAGCGCGAGCCGCCTTACTCACGCATGGCGATCCCCTATCTGCTGATGGGTAATGTTGATGAGCGTGGCACCTACCTGCGCAAGAGCGCCTCTCATTTTGCGGATCTGAAAGTGAAGGTGCTGCAAGCCCGCGTCAAACGGGTCGACGCTGCCGGCAGGGCGGTTACGCTGGAGAACGGCGAGACGATCCAGTTCGACACCCTGCTGATCGCCACCGGCTCGCATCCAGTGCATCCACGAATTCCCGGTATTGACAGCGCCGGTGTCCATACCTGCTGGACGCTGGCCGACGCCAGAGCCATCATGGCACTGGCTACCCAGGGTGCTCGCGTCTTGCAACTCGGTGCCGGTTTCATCGGTTGCATCATCATGGAAGCACTGGCGGCACGCGGTGTGCATTTGAGCGTGGTCGAGATGGGCGACCGCATGGTGCCGCGCATGATGGGTCCGACTGCTGGCGGCATGATTCGCGACTGGTGCGAAGCCAAAGGTGTGGAAGTATTTACCGGTACTCGGGTTGAAGCGATCGAGCAGGGAGCGCCCCTGAACGTTCGCTTGAGTAACGGAAAACATGTGGCGGTCGATCTGGTGATCAGCGCCGCGGGCGTCAGGCCTGCCATTGGCTTTCTGGAAGACTCCGGCATTACTTGTTTGCTCGGCGTCTTGACGGATCAGTACCTGCAGACCAACGTGCCTGGCGTTTATGCGGCCGGCGACTGCGCCGAAGCTTTTGACAAAGTGTCGGGCAAAACCATCGTCAGTGCCATTCAACCCAACGCGGCCGAACAGGCGCGGGTGGCGGCCCTGAACATGGTGGCCTATGGCTCAGGCAACGCGAGCGCTGCCGAACTTAAGGGGGTCACGCAAATCAACGTGCTCGATACCTTAGGCTTGATCTCCGCGAGCTTTGGCGAGTGGCAGGGCGTGCCCGACGGTGAGCATGTCGAACTGACGGACAAGGCGGCCGGACGGCATCTGAGTCTGCAGTTCAAGGGCGACGTGATGGTCGGCTGCAATTCGGTCGGCTGGACGCAGCACGTCGGAGTGATGCGCGGCCTGGTCGAAGGGCAGGTAAAGCTCGGCGCCTGGAAGGACGTCTTGCTGCAAGACCCGACGCGCCTGACGGAAGCCTACCTTGACAGCGCCCAGGCGCAAAGTGCCTGGTCCGGTGCACAGGATGAGCGGCGTCGCTAGAATTTGCGGCGCATGAAGATCACCCTCAAACTGTTTGCCACACTCACCGACTATCTGCCTGCGGCGTCGCGCTACACCAACATCGTGGAGCTGGAAGTGGCTGACGGCGCCACCATTCTCCAGATCATCGAACCGTTTCACCTGCCCCAAAAACTGGTGCATCTGGTGCTGGTCAACGGCAAATACATAGAACCTGAAAAGCGTGCAAGCCATAGCCTGATCGACGGCGATGTGCTCGCGATTTGGCCACCCATTGCGGGTGGCTGATGCAATCCTTTTACCCCGAGCGCTTTGAGCGGGACATGGGCTGCACCGAGGCCGAATGGTTGCGATGGCTGCCGGCTGCGATTGGTGAACATCACTGGAAGTCGCAGGAGCGCAGCGCCGGCGTGCGCATCGGCGATGGGGCGCTCGGATTGAAGTGGCAGGTCGCCGAGCCGCGTGTGATCGCCCTGGTCCGCATGCCGCGCCTGTTGGTGAGTTTTCGCTTTGCCGGGCTCGATGACGCACGGCGCTACGCCTTCATGAAGCGGTTTGATTTGTACATGCAGCGTGGGGGCGGGTGAGAATGAGCTTGAATGGCGGCCACCCGCAATTTGAACGTGAATTAAGATGCTGCGGACGCTTTTTTCAGAAACCAACAAAGGAGACTTCATGCCATACGCCCAGGTCAACAACCAAAAACTTTACTTCGAGGACAGCGGCGGCACCGGCCCGACTGTGATCTTCTCCCATGGCCTGCTGATGGATGGCAGCATGTTTGCGCCGCAGGTGGCAGCCTTGAAGTCGCGCTACCGCTGTATCGTCTGGGATGAGCGCGGGCACGGCCAGACCGCCACCGGAGAATGCGCTTCGTTTAGCTACTATGACTCCGCCAATGATCTGGCGGCCTTGCTGGCGCATCTGGGCATACAACAGGCGGTCCTGGCCGGAATGTCACAAGGCGGTTACCTGTCGCTGCGCTGCGCGCTGACTCACCCGGCGCTGGTGCGTGCACTGATTCTGATCGATACCCAGGCGATGCCTGAAGACCCGGTCAAGATGCCAGCCTACCAGGCTATGCTGCAAGACTGGGCCACAAACGGTCTCTCGGATCAGACCGCCAGCACCATCGAAACCATCATCCTGGGCCCGCAGTGGGCAGGTGCTGCCGCCTGGCGCGCAAAATGGAAAAATGCCGCACCCGCCGACCTGCTTCAGAGTTTTCAGACGCTGGGTACGCGTGACGACATAAGCGAGCAGATGGGGCGCATCGCCGTGCCCACGTTGGTGCTGCACGGCGATAGCGACCACGCCATTGAACTGCCCCGAGCCAAGGCCATGGCCGATGCGATTCCCAATGCGCAACTGGTGCTTGTGCCAGGCGCCGGGCATGCCTCGAATCTGACGCACCCGCAAGTCGTCAATCCGGCCATTGAGGCTTTTCTGGCATCCCTCAAGACCTAACCCGGAGACAACACCATGCTTCAGCCCGGCCTCATGATGGACCGACCGCTTCTGATTTCTGATGTGATCGAACACGCCGCCGCTCAGTTCGGCGACGTCGAAGTGGTCTCGCGCGAGACCCACGGCCTGCTGTTTCGCTACACCTATGCCGAGTGTGCCGGTCGTGCCCGCAAACTGGCCAACGCGCTCAGGCATCTTGGACTTGGCGCTGGCAGCGCAGTAGGCTCGATTGCCTGGAACAACCATCGCCACATGGAAGCCTATTACGCCGTGTCCGGCAGCGGCATGGTGATCCACACTTGCAACCCGCGCCTGCATCCACAGCAACTGATTTACATCATCAACCACGCCGAAGATGAGGTGATGTTGTTCGACAGCACGTTCGCGCCTCTGATCAAAGGAATTGCCGCGCATTGCCCCAAGGTCAAGGCCTGGGTTTGCCTGAGCGAGGCCGTCCATTCACCGGTGATCGAAGGCGTTGCCAATGTGCTTTGCTACGAGGACCTGATTGCTCCGCACAGCGAGCAGTTTGACTGGCCCCAATTCGACGAGCGCACCGGCGCCGCACTTTGCTACACCTCGGGCACCACAGGCAACCCGAAAGGGGCGCTGTATTCGCACCGCGCGATTGTCCTCAACGCTCTGTCGGATTGTGCAGTGCTGTCGCTGTCGGCCAGAGAAACGGTGCTGCCAGTGGTTCCCATGTTTCATATCAACGCCTGGTGCATTCCCTACGCCACGCCGATGGTTGGAGCCAAGCTGGTCTTGCCCGGGCCACGTCTGGACGGTGCCAGTTTGTACGAACTGATGGAAGCCGAGAAGGTCACTATCAGCGCCGGCGTACCGACCATCTGGCTGGCACTGTTGCAGCACGTCGAGCAGAACGGATTGCGATTTTCGACCATGCGCTGCACCGCGGTTGGCGGTTCGGCCATGCCCGCGGCCCTGATTGCCAAGTTTGTTGACAACTATGGCGTTGAAGTACGTCACGGCTGGGGCATGACCGAAACCACCGCTGTCGCTACCCTCGGTTCATTGAGCCCGCAAAGCATGACCTTGCCAGCCGCTGAGCGGCACGCACTGATTGCCAAGCAAGGCAAGTCGGTCTTTGGCGCGGAGATCAAGGTGGTGGACGAAAACGGCGGGACCCTGCCGCGCGATGGCGTCTCGCAAGGCGAACTGATGGTGCGCGGCCAATGGATTGTGACGGGCTACTACAAGGGTGAAAGCTCGCCCCTGGTTGACGGCTGGTTTCCGACCGGTGACATCGCCACCATAGACGCCCAGGGCGTGATGCAGATTCGGGACCGTGCCAAGGACGTCATCAAGACCGGTGGTGAGTGGATCAGTTCCATCGACCTGGAAAGCGCCGCCGTGGGCCATCCAGCGGTGGCGATGGCTGCCGTCATCGGGGTCAAGCACCCGAAGTGGGACGAGCGACCCTTGCTCTTCGTTGTGCGCAAGCCCGGCAAGACGGTCGAGCGCGAAGAGATACTGGCCTTCCTTGCCGAGCGCGTCGCCAAGTGGTGGGTGCCCGACGACGTCATCTTCCTGGAGTCACTCCCCGTCGGTGGAACCGGCAAGGTGCAAAAGGGTGATCTGCGCAAGCAGTATGGGGGCGTGTTCAGCTGAGGGGCCCGGCAGCACCCGGCTGTCATTGCGAGCGCAGCGAAGCACAATCCATCCCCCGGCTTGTCATGCCGGACTTGATCCGGCATCCAGTGACACGCGCACCATGGATTGCGGGTCGAGTCCGCAATATGTCAGGCACCTTCGCCGACAATCTGAGGGTGTCTAGATCCAGCAGGCTTCTGGGGTTAGGATTAGAACATCGTGGCTAGCTTGGAACAACTCAAGGCACTCATCAAATCGCACATCAGTCGCGACGATGGGCATTTTTATTCCGTCGCGATGCAGATGGCTGCGCACGAGGCCAAGCTGGGTCACGGCAAATGGCAGAAGAACTGCGCGACATGATCGATTCGGCCAAGACGCGGCTCGGCCAAGACACCAGCGGCAAGCTGGTTGCCATTGGCAGTGCAGCAAAACCCCGCAGCGAACTGGCCAACCTGTTGACTGTCACCTACCCAGCGGCTCGCCATTCAGAGAACGGACGCCGACTATGAAATTGTGGATGAAGCGAAGCGCCATCGCGGCCGGTGTGTTGTCTGTTTTGGCGGGAGGCGTGCTCCTTTACCTCCGGCTGAACCCCAAGCAGGAAGAGCCGAAGTTTCGTACTGCGCAAGTTGACGAAGGCGCCATCACCCAGGTCGTGCTGGCTACCGGTACCTTGCAACCCGTGATCACGGTGAATGTGGGCACCCAGGTCAGTGGCACGGTGCTGGAGCGGCGCGCCGACTTCAACGATCGCGTCAGGAAGGGCCAGATCCTGCTGCGCCTTGACCCGGCCAATCTGCAGGCCCGTTTGCGCCAGACGCAGGCTCAACTCGCGGCAAGCAACGCCGCGCTGGTGCTGGCGCGCGCCACCTACGAGCGCAACCTGAAGCTGGTGTCAGCCGGCTTCATTTCGGCATTGACCCTGGACCAGGGCAAGCGCGAGGTGGATGCCGCAGTGGCCAATCTGGAGTTGGGCCGCGCCCAGGTCGAGTCGGCGCAGACCGATCTGGACAACTCGGTGATCCGCGCGCCGATTGACGGTGTCGTGATCCGGCGCAACACCGACGTTGGGCAAACCGTGGCCGCGAGTTTTCAGACACCCGACCTCTACCTGCTGGCGCGCGATCTGCGCGAGATGGTGATCCAGACCAATGTCAGCGAGGCCGACGTCGGCCTCATCAAGGCCGGACAAATCGTTCATTTCACGGTTGATGCCTATCCGGAGCGCGAGTTCGAGGGGACGGTGGAGCAGTTTCGCCTGAACTCGGCCAGCAACCAGGGGGTGGTGACTTACACCATCATCGTCGATGTCGCCAATCCGGACGAGTTGCTCAAGCCGGGCATGACAGCGCAGACCCGCATTGTGGTTTCGAGCAAGCCCAAAGTCATGCGCCTGCCCACAGCGGCGCTGCGCTTTCGGCCCGACGAAGACAGCCTGAAAGCCAAGGGCGCCAAGCCGGCAGCGAGCGCTGCCTCGGCGCCGGTCACTGCCGAAGAAAAGGCACGCGCCGATGACGATGGCGTGCTCACCGCGACCCGCACCGGCCGCAAGATCTACCGGGTCTATACCGTTGGCGACAAGCAGGTGCCCAAGTTGCATGATGTGACCATCGGCATAGCCAACACCCGCTTTACCGAGCTCATCAGCGGCGATCTGAAGGCAGGCGACGAAGTGATCACGCGCACGGTGGAACCGCCGGTGAAGAAATGAGCCTGATCGAGCTCTCGGGCATAAGCAAGAGCTACCGAACCGGCGACGTTGTCACGCCGGTCCTGTTTGGCATCGACCTGCAGGTGAATCAGGGTGATTACGTGGCGCTGATGGGCACAAGCGGATCGGGCAAGAGCACACTGATGAATTTGCTCGGGCTGCTGGACCGCGCCGACAGCGGTCACTACCGGCTCGATGGGCAGGACGTGACGGACCTGAGTGCAGCGCAGCACGCTGAAGTGCGCAACCGCACCATCGGTTTTGTCTTTCAGAGTTTCAACCTCTTGAAGCGCATGAACGTGCTGGAGAACGTGGCGCTGCCCTTGCTCTACGCCGGCCAGTCGCGCGCCGCAGCGCGCAAGCGAGCGCAGGAGGTGCTGTACCAGGTTGGCCTGGCTACCTTTGAGCACCGCATGCCCAATCAGCTCTCGGGTGGCCAGCAGCAGCGCGTTGCCATTGCCCGTTCGCTGGTGAACCGTCCGCCGCTGCTGCTGGCCGACGAGCCCACCGGCAACCTCGACACCAAAACCACCAACGAAGTGCTCGAAGTCATCGGTCAACTCAATCGCGAGCAGGGACTGACCATCGTCATCGTCACGCACGAAGCAGACGTGGCACGCCACGCCAAGCGCCTGGTCAAACTCAAGGATGGCGTCGTGGTCTTTGACGGCGCGCCGCAGGACGAGCGGCAAGAGGTGGCAGTATGAGCGCCGCGCCGGGCCGCCCCAAGCAAGCTCGCGCCCCCTCGGGGGGCAGCGAGGACACGAAGTGCCGAGCGTGGGGGTGGGCATGAGCCTGGCGCAAATTCTGATGGAGGCCTTTCGCTCACTGGCCGCGAACCGCCTGCGCACAGGATTGACCATGCTGGGCATCATCATCGGCATTGCCTCGGTGGTGCTGATGCTCAGCGTCGGTGACGCAGTGCGTGCCTTCATCGACAAGCAATTGTCTGTCCTGGGTAGCAACCAGTTAATCGTGCAGCCCGGCACGCCGACCGAAGGCGGCGCGCGCCGGCGCACCAACGAGTCGCCAACGCTGACCATCGACGACGCTGTGGCCTTGAGCCAACTGCCGAGTCTGCGCGGCGCGGCGCCCACGCTGCAGGGCTTCTTCCAGATCCTCTACGGCGACGACAACAGCAATACCGTGGTGCTGGGCGTGACACCCGACATGTTTGTGCTGCGAAACTGGAAGGTCGAGCGCGGCGTCGCCCTGGCCGACAGCGATGTGCGCTCTGCCAACCGGGTTATCGTGATCGGCTCCAATGTGGCCGCCACTTACTACTACCGGCGCGACCCGATTGGCCAGACGCTGCGCGTGGATGGTCGACCCTTCACCATCATCGGCGTGCTGGCCGGCAGCGGACGCACCCTGGACGGCACCGATCTGGGTGAGCTGATGGTGGTGCCCATCACCGCCATTCCGGTGCGCATGCCACGACCACGCACAGTGCACTACATCAACGCCCAGGCCAAGGACGAAGCCAGCATGAAGGAAGCCGAGCGCGACATTGCCGAACTGCTGCGCGACCGCCATCGCATTACCGGTGACAAAGTGGATGATTTTCAGATCACCAATCTGGCCAGCATTGCGCAAACTGGAGAAGCCATAGGCGCCGGATTGTCGATTGGCCTGGGTGTGGTGGGGGCAATCTCGCTGATTGTGGGTGGCATCGGCATCATGAACATCATGCTGGTGAGCGTGAGTGAGCGCGTGCGCGAGATCGGCATCCGCATGGCCATTGGTGCCAAGCC
>CAIVLG010000184.1 GCA_903906695.1 uncultured beta proteobacterium
CCTATTCGCCCGCCAAATACGGCATTCTGACCGAGCTGTTGCCGGCCTCGCAACTGGTCAAGGCGAATGGCTGGATTGAAGGACTCACGATCGCCTCCATCATTCTGGGCGTGCTGCTGGGTGGCCAGTTGGTTGGGCCGATCTTGTCGCCCATGCTCCTGTCGTTTGACATGCCGTTTTTTGACACCGGAGTCGAGACTGCGCCTGAGGCTGCCATCAGCGTGTTGATCTTTGTCTACTTGTTGGCTGCCTGGTTCAACACGCACATCCCGCTGACCGGCGTCGAAATGCGCTTCATGCCGAGGCGCTTGACAACCTTGCTGCCCGATTTCTGGACCTGCCACACCCGATTGTGGCGCGACAAACTGGGCCAAATTTCGCTCGCCGCAACCACGCTGATCTGGGGTGTGGCGAACAATTTGAAGTTCATCGTGATTGCCTGGGCAGCAGCGGCGCTGGGCTATTCAGTGACACAGGCGACAACCCTGGCGGGTGTGGTGGTAATAGGCATGGCGGTGGGGGCTGTGGTGGCCTCCATGCGCATGCGCCTGGAGGATGGTCCTCGCGTGATCACACTGGGCATTGTCATGGGCCTATTGATCATCGCGTTGATCTTTATCAGCAACGTCTGGGTCGCTGCGCCGTTCCTGATTCTGCTCGGTGCGCTGGGTGGTTTTCTGGTGGTGCCGATGAACGCCTTGCTGCAGCACCGCGGTCACAATCTGATGGGCGCCGGGCGCTCGATTGCGGTGCAGAATTTCAATGAACAGGCCTGCATCCTTCTGGTCGGTGCGGCCTACAGCTTGTCGACAGTATTGGGTTTGCCGACCTTTGCCGCGATCGCCTTATTGGGCACAGCGATTGCCTTTTTCATGTGGCTGATCGGGCGCTGGCACCGGCGCAACTGCGCCTTGTATCGGGCCGAGGTCGAGCATCTGCTGGCCATCGCCCGCAACGACAAGCTTGATGATTGATATGCCTTGCGGGACAGACCAAGAATTGCGAAGCAACTTTGCTCTGCCCGCAATTGAATAAAACGGCACTGGCAGCGGCAGCGCTGATTCTCAACGCCTTCTTCTTTGGCCTTTCTTGGTGGCCGTTTCGCACGCTGCAGAGTCACGGCTTGCACCCGCTGTGGGCTACCAGTCTGACCCTGGGGACGGCGCTGATTTGTCTGTTGTTGCTGCGGCCATTCGCATGGCGCAGCCTGCTCAGGCATCCGATGCTCTGGTGGCTGATGCTGGCTTCGGGTTTGACCAATGTCGGTTTCAACTGGGCGGTCACGGTCGGCGATGTGGTGCGTGTGGTGCTGCTGTTTTACCTGATGCCGGCCTGGGTGGTGCTGCTGGCCTGGCCGCTACTCGGTGAAAAGCCCGGTGCTGGCTCGGTTCTTCGATTGACCTTGGCGCTGGCCGGTGTTGCGATCGTGCTCAAGACGCCGGATTCGCCGTGGCCGATTCCGGATTCGCTGGCCGATTGGCTGGCCCTGATGGCTGGGTTTTGTTTCGCCGTGACCAATATCCTGTTGCGCAAACTCAATCACACTCCGGGGCAAGCGCGCATGCTGGCGATGTTTGCCGGCGGCACGCTGATGGCCACTGGCGCCGCTTTGCTGGGGATGCATTGGGATCTGGTGAGCGCACCACCGATGCCGCAAGCGTCTTGGTCGTGGTTGGCATTGGGCACGGGGTTGGCGATGCTGGCCGCCAATCTGGCACTGCAATACGGCGCTGCCCATCTGAATGCCAGCACGACCGCCATCATCATGCTGTCGGAAGTGATCTTCGCCAGTGTTTCTTCGGTGCTGCTGGGTACCGGCGAACTGTCGCCGCGCACGCTGCTGGGCGGTGCCTTGATCCTATTGGCCTCACTGCTGGCAGTGCTGTCTTTTGGCAGACCCCGATCGTTGTGATGGAAGTGCGACACTGTGGTCTTGAGTACTTTAGCGGGAGCCGAACATGGACACTGTTTACGATTTTGAAGCTCTGCAGATCAATGGCAAGCCGGTCGCCCTGAGCAAGTTCAAGGGCAAGGTCATGCTGATCGTCAATACCGCCAGCGCCTGCGGCTTCACGCCGCAGTTTGCGGGCCTGGAAGAGTTGCACCAGAGCTACGGCAAGAAAGGCCTGGCGGTGCTGGGTTTCCCGTGCAACCAGTTTGGCGCCCAGGAAGCCGGCAGCAACGGTGAGATCGCCGAGTTCTGCCAATTGAACTACGGCGTCACGTTTCCGATGATGGCCAAGATCGATGTCAATGGCCCAGAGGCGCACCCGCTCTACCGCTGGCTTGCCGCCGAGGCGCCCGGCCTGCTGGGCAGCAAGTCGATCAAATGGAACTTCACCAAGTTTCTGGTCGGCAAGGACGGCAGCGTCCTCAAGCGCTACGCGCCGACCGATACCCCGGCCAGCCTGGCTGAGGACATCGAGACTGCGCTGGCGGCGTAGTTGGCTCTCGGACGGCGGGTGTGGGGCGGATGCCTGGGTCTCATACGCTTCGCTTCTTGAAATCGCCCCCAACCTCCGCCCCGCCCCCGCCTGGTCTTTGCCGCTGCCACGGTGGCGACGGCATTGCAGACCGCTGTCTTGCACAAATCCGACAATATCTCTCGGGTATTTCCAGGCCTCTGCAAACTTTGGCGGCTGACTCTAAACTGCCTTCCGCAGATTGAGCGTTTTGAACGCCAAAAAGACCTTGATGTTCACTTTGCACTGGAACCCAATGCCATCAACTTGATTCTGTTTCGGCTTTAGCTGAGCATTTCTAGATTTTGTCGTTGCTCACTACCACATAAGAACGGAGTCAACATGAAATTCTTGCTTCGCGCCTGTCTTTGGGTTTTCGGTAGCGCCGTTGCCACGACCCTGATGATGCCCCTGTCAGTTTTCGCAAACTATGCAACCTGCAGTGACGGCGTCAACACTAACAACTGTACGGTGCCTACGGGGGCAACCAGTGTCCTGATTGAAGCCTGGGGTGGAGGTGGTGCTGGTTCAGCTACTCAGTTCGGAAGTGGCGGTAGCGGCGGCGGGGGCGGCTCATATTGCGCCGCGACGTTTGCCGTTGCGGGAGGCGACGTGTTGACCCTGTCAATTGGTTCTAGAGGTCTTGTTTCTCCGAAGCAGGATGGCGGAAACACCACCGTAACCGGGACAGGGATTGCTGGGATGCAAGCTAATGGCGGTACTTCGGCCCCTTTTGGTGGAATTGGCGTGGGCGGCAACACCGCTGGTTGTGCTGCTGGTGGTGCGATAAGCTATCCCGGCGGTAATGGGAGCGTTGGCGATTCAAACGGGGCTTATGGCGGTGGGGGTGGTGGTGGAGCATCGGATGGTGGTTCGGGGCAGGCCGGTTCCAATCAATTCGGTGGATCTGGCGGGGGTAGCGGGCGGGGGTACGGGGGGGGCAGCGGAGGCAATGGCGGATTCTCTGCAATTGGAGTTTCAATGCCGTCCCAGTCCGGTGGCAACCCTGGTGGTGGTGGTGGTGGCGGTTTCCCGACGGTTGCTGGGGGATCATTTGGTGCAGATGGCCAAGTCAATCTGACATTCAGCTATTCTGCGACGCCAACAGTCACCTCCGTCAACCCGACCTCTGGTCCGACCGCTGGCGGCACCAGCGTGACGATCACCGGCACCAACCTGAGCAGTGCCACAGGCGTGACCATCGGCGGCAGTGCGTGTACGTCATTGAGTGCCAACACGGCCACCTCGGTCACCTGCACCGCAGCGGCACATTCAGCCGGCGCTGTCAGCGTGCTGGTCACCACCGCAGGGGGAACCAATGTGGCCAACACCTTGTACACCTATGTTGTGCCCGCGCCCACGGTGACAGCCATCAGTCCCAGCAGCGGCCCCACCGCTGGCGGCACCAGCGTGACGATCACCGGCACCGGATTCACCGGAACCACCGGGGTGACGATTGGTGGTCAGGCGGGGGTCGACTGGACCAGCCGCAGCTCCGCCACCAACAACCAGTGGGCTAGCGTGACCTACGGCAACGGCTTGTTTGTTGCCGTTGCAGGGTCCGGAACCGGCAACCGCGTGATGACGAGCCCGGACGGGATCACCTGGACCAGCCGCAGCTCCGCCGCCAACAACCAGTGGACTAGCGTGACCTACGGCAACGGCCTGTTTGTTGCCGTTGCATTTACCGGAGCCGGCAACCAAGTGATGACCAGCCCGGACGGGATCACTTGGACCAGTCGCAGCTCCCCCGCCAACCAGTGGGCTAGCGTGACCTACGGCAACGGCTTGTTTGTTGCCGTAGGACCGGGCGTGATGACCAGCCCGGACGGGATCAGCTGGACCAGCCGCAGCTCCGCCGCCAACAACCAGTGGGCGAGCGTGACCTACGGCAACGGCTTGTTTGTTGCCATAGCACAGTCGGGAACCGGCAACCGCGTGATGACGAGCCCGGACGGGAACACATGGACC
>CAIVLG010000185.1 GCA_903906695.1 uncultured beta proteobacterium
ATTCCGGCAGAGACGATCTTCACAACCACCCGGCTTCCCCGCAACGACGCCAGCAGTTCGTCCGCCGGCTCGGCTCCGCCAGCGAGCACCTCGTGTTTTGGCGTCCTTGCAATGCCGGCCGCAGCAAGCAGCCGGTAGACCTCATGCTCGAACAGCGCGGACCGCCCCTGGCTGTGCGCCGTGCGGAAGATGTCCTTGATCTGTGTTTCGCTCATATCGCTTCCTCGTAATTTGGGTGAGTTGTTCAATTCAGTTTTGGGCCTGTCACTTGCGAAGCGTGTCGGCATAGAGCCGCGCCTCGCAGTAGCGCACCAGCGCCCGTGTGCCACGCGAGCAGTTCCGGAAAACGCAGACACCCTGGTCCATCAGCGCGTCACACATCGCATCGTAAAGGCGGCCGCCGTCGACAATGCCGATGATGGGTTTGTCGTACCTGGCAACCAGCGGTGGCATCAGTTGTACCGTGCTCTTGGGGTCACTGATGTCGTAGCCGGGGCGCAACTTGCTGCTCTGCAGCGAGCGTACCGAAGGCGCAGTCGGATCGAGTCCGACGATGACCGCATCGATGTTGGGATCGAGCACAAAGGCTTCGGTGATTTGCAGATGCGCTTCGTCATCCGCACCTGGGTTGATGTCAATCGGGTTTCTGACCTCCACCAGCGCAGCCAGTTTCTTGGCCAGCAGGATTTCTTCGACCTGTTTTACCGTCGCGTCCTGCAGTTGTCCCATCTGCAATGAAAAATTGTCGGAGCCGATGGCGTCGGCCATGCCGACCGCTTCAAAGCCGGCTCCGCTGATGGCACCCAGCCTGGCACCGACCTTCTTGTGGTGCAGCGCGCCGGCGATGTAGAACAGGTCGTCGAAACTGTTCAGGTCTTCGGCCACCATGGCGCCGGCCTGCTTCATCACTGCTTCGAACAGCTCTGGGTCGCCCGCAATCGATGCCGTGTGGCCCATGACACCGGCACTGCCAGGAGCGGTCTTTCCAGCCTTGTAAACCACGATCTGCTTGCCGGCCAGAATTGCTGAGCGTACGGCTTTGGCAAAGTGCAGACCGTCGCCATCCTTGAAGCCCTCGACATAGATGCCGATGGTCTCGATCTCGGGGCGTTGTGCAAAGTAGCTCAGCAGGTCGCCGTGTGTCAGGTCGGTCTGGTTGCCCAGAGCCAGCATGTAGAGTGGGTCAAGCCAGGGATTCTGGCTCAGGCGTGTGATCATGAAGGCACCGCTTTGACTCAGCAGCACCGAATTGCGCTGCGGCTTCTTTTGCGGTTTGGGCAGGCGCTCCAGCGGGATGAACCAGGAATCGTAGTGGCCGGCGTGCGAGACCACGCCCAGACAATTGGCGCCAAGAAAAATCGGACCACCATCGGCCCTGCCGTGCGCAGCATTGATCTTGGCGGCCAGCAGGGCGGCCGGTTCCACGCTCTTTTTTGTTTCGCCCAGACTGCCAGGAATCAACATCACAGATTCCACATTACCGCTGGCAATGATTTCATCAACCAGCGCGGGAACCGCGTCAGCCGCTACAGCAACGATGAGCAGATCGAGCTTGTGTGTCAGTGCCTTGAGGCTGGCCACGCAGGGCACGCCATCGACTTCCGCGTCATCCGGGCGGATCACCGTCAGCTGCGTCTTGGGGTAACCACTGCCCACCAGATTGCGCAGGATGATGCGACCGAAGTTCATGCTGGTGGCCGAGACACCTACCAGGCCGATGCTGGCCGGATGCAGCAGTTTGTCGATCTTTGCAATCGGGCGCGGCAGTCGTTCGGCGGGCGGCTTGGCCAGTGTACATTGGGCCTGGCTGGCGACAAGTTGACCCTGGCTCAGGTGCAGCGTGAGCTCCAGTGTCTGCAGCATGAAGGGCATGCCAGGCTTGTCCACTGCGCTCAGTTCCAACAGTCGATCAAAGAACAGAATCAGCTGTTCGTCCGGCGCAGGCTGTTGCTGGCGCTGTGCGCTGAGCAGCAGCTTCTGCCAGGCCACGGTTTGCTTGAATCGCTGCAGAAAATCCTGCCCGCTGCTCATGGCAGCCAGTGCCTGCGCGGTAGAGCGTCCTTTGCAGAAATGACTGGCGTCGAGTTCGCCGTCGAGCCCGCCCAGGCCGGCGCTGATCACATGACCAAATTCACGGCTGTGCTTCAGACTGACGCGCAGCTGGACATCGGCGTGCGAAGGCTCTGACTGACTCGCTGTTGCGCAGCCCAGAGCACCGAGCAGGGTCTGCAACGCGGCGGAATCGAGCGTCTGGCGATCACTCTGCACCGCCTGCGCAATGAGCGCAGCGGCTACCTCGTGGACGGTTGCTGGTGCGCTGCTGACGGGCTGTTGCATGGTGTGTCTCCGCTGGACCGTTGAGCGATCCTTTGAGGGCAACTATAAATCATCGGGCGCGAGCCAGATGGGTTCTGCTCGGCTTACGCGATTGCCGAGGAGGTCCGATCAAACGCCCGGATTGTGCACGACTGGTTTTCAGGTTATGTGACTAAACCCAGTCACTTTCCACGTCTGAGCTGAGTTCGTTGCTGCGGCAAGACTACGGCTGGTGTGAGCTACCGACTGGCGATGAGTTCCATCAAATACGCTCATCGCCGCGCGCGGGTTTCAGGTCAGGCACTCGCGCACGCACTCGGTCAAACTTTGCTCGGTCACTTGAAGCGGCACGCGCCTGAAAAAATGCTTCGGTGTTCAGTGCTGAAATTTTTTCAGCGACAGCGGTGACGATGAATTGATTCAAAGAAGCGTCGTCCTGTGCCGCCAATTGTTTGGCATATTGATGCAATGAATCGGGCAAACGCAAGGCAACTTGGCTCATGATGTTTTCTCCACAAGTTTCAAAAAATCGGCAGGTGTGCAAGCACTTGGCCCCAGACGCGCCGACCCGGCCAGTCGGTGCCGCTGCACAGGCGGGTCAAAGTCACGCAAATTAAAGCTGACCAAGTGCGTTGCCGCGCCATTGATTGCAGCTTCTAGCACCATCTCATCGTTCGGATCGCGCAACTGCGGCCGCCATAAGAAATGCGACTTGACCGGCTCTACCCTGGCGCACAAGGCATTGAGAACATCGTCAATGTCCTGCATCGAAAGTTGATGCATTTTCACGATCTCGGAGCGCTTCAGAACGGCTTCATATTCCAACCACAAGGCGGGTGAGGCCAGCAAAGCAAAGCGCCCGTCCATAGCCAGTTCGAGCAGGGCAAAGGATGCTCCTCGGCGGCTGGTGAAGGCCGCAACCAGCACATTGGTGTCAAGGACTGCACGTAAATTCATACTATCGCCGATGATATCACTTTTAGCCAAAGCCGCACGTACAGATGGCTGATTCAGTCGTATTTTCAGTGTGGTGATTCTCTCTGAAACAACTTTCGCACCACACCACGCAGCCAGCTGTGGGCGAGATCCGGGCTGGCGCTCTGGTGCCACAGCATGCTGACTTCATAGCGCGATCCGTGTTCGGGCAGCTTCCAGATTTTCACCTCGTAGCGCGGCGCCAGCGAGTTGGCGTACATCAGGGGCACGATGGCCATCAGGTCGGTGCGCGTTACCAGTTCCGGCAGCGCGCCGTAATGGCGTGCCCGCAGCACAATGCGCTCGTTGAGTCGCAGTTCATTGAGCATCAAATCGATGCTGCCATGAAAGGTGGCGGCGGGTGAGGCCACTGCCAGCGACGCACTGGCAAGCTGTGTCGCACTCAGCTGGGCGCCAGAGCGCCATTTGGGGGGCCGCCAGTTCTTGGCCGTGATGGCAACAAAGTTTTCCTGAAACAGCAGCTCGCTGGCTGTCGAGCCGCGTTTGCCCTCAAGGATGCCGATGGCGAGGTCAATGTCATGCGCATCAAGCGCTGCGCTGACCTCGGGTGCCGCCACCGCAATGTTGGAGATATGGCTGCCAGGCGAGTGCGTGCGCAGCGCCTGCGCCAGTGGCGGCAGGAACATCATCTCGCCCAAGTCGGACAGCGAGAGGCGCCAGTGCACGTGGCTGCTGGCCGGATTGAATTCCTCGGCGCTGCTGAC
>CAIVLG010000186.1 GCA_903906695.1 uncultured beta proteobacterium
AACCCCGATGTCGACTGGCAGTTGGTGACCGATGTGCTGTTCGGATGCGCCAACCAGGCCGGCGAAGACAACCGCAATGTTGCCCACATGGCTTCTTTGCTGGCTGGACTGCCGCTGCAAGTGCCAGGCGCCACCATCAACCGTCTTTGCGGCTCAGGCCTCGATGCGGTGGGAACAGCAGCACGCGCCATCAAGGCGGGTGAGGCCAGCCTGATGATTGCCGGAGGGGTGGAGAGCATGAGCCGAGCCCCGTTCGTCATGCCCAAGATGGAGAGCGCCTTTGGCCGCAACAACGCGGTCTATGACAGCACCATCGGTTGGCGCTTTGTCAACAAACTCATGAAAGAAAAATACGGCATCGACTCCATGCCAGAGACCGCCGAAAACGTCGCCACAGAATACAAAATCGAACGTCAGGCGCAAGATCAGATGGCGCTGGCCAGCCAGATGAAAGCCGTGGCTGCGCAACAAGCCGGACATCTGGCACGCGAGATCACGCCGGTCAGCATCGCTCAGAAGAAGGGCGACGCCCTGATCGTCGACCAAGACGAACACCCCAGAGCCACCAGCCTGGAAGCCCTTGCCAAACTCAAGCCCATCGTGCGCCCTGACGGCACAGTCACGGCCGGCAACGCCAGTGGTGTCAACGACGGCGCCTGCGCCGTGCTGCTGGCCGATGAAGCGACTGCCGCCAAGAACAACTTGACCCCCAAAGCCAGAGTACTCGGCATGGCCTCGGCCGGCGTGGCACCGCGCATCATGGGCATTGGTCCGGCACCGGCAACGCAGAAAGTGCTGGCACTGACCGGGCTCACGATCAGCCAGATCGACGTCATCGAACTCAACGAAGCCTTTGCCGCGCAGGGCTTGGCGGTGCTGCGAATGTTGGGATTGAGAGACGATGACGAGCGCGTGAACCGCTGGGGTGGTGCGATTGCACTGGGCCATCCGCTGGGGGCCTCCGGTGCCAGACTGGTGACCACCGCGGTCAACCAGTTGCGGCACGGTGGCGGCCGCTATGCCTTGTGCACCATGTGCATCGGCGTAGGGCAGGGCATTGCCTTGATTCTGGAACGGGTTTGATGGTCGCATGACGTTTCCCCTCGTCACTGACCCTTTCTTTTACGCCGTCAGCGTTCCGGCGGTGTTGTTGATGGGAGTCAGCAAAAGCGGCTTTGGCGCGGGCTTTGGCTCGCTGGCCGTGCCCTTGATGGCGCTCGCCGTGACTGTGCCGCAGTCGGTTGCCATCTTCATGCCGATCCTGTTCATGATGGACATCCTGGGCATGGCGGCGTTCCGCAAGGATTTCGACATCCCGTTGCTGAAGTTTTTGATTCCCTGCGGCTTGGTCGGCGTTGCGATTGGCGCGCTGCTATTCAAGCTGCTCAACGCCCACACGGTGGCCGGCATCGTGGGCGTCTTCACGCTGCTATTCCTGGCGCAGCGACTGCTGTTCCCGCCGAAGGTGGACAGTGCGCCACCGCGCAAATGGTGGGGTGCCATCCTCACCGCCACCTCAGGCTTCACCAGCTTCATTGCCCACGCTGGCGGACCGCCGATCAACGCCTATGTGATTCCGCTGCGGCTGTCGCCGGTCAAGTTCACGGCCACCATGGCCTTCTTCTTTTTTGTCGTCAATCTGGCCAAATGGATTCCCTATGCCTGGCTCGGTTTGCTCGACCTGCGTAACCTTTTCACCTCACTGGTACTGTTGCCGATCGCACCGATTGGCGTCTGGCTTGGTGTGCGGCTGGCGCGGCGCATCAACCAGGTCCTGTTTTACCGTCTGGTTTACCTGGGCATGTTTCTCGCCGGAGTCAAGCTGGTTTGGGATGCAGTGGGGTAGCTTCTGAATTCAGGGCATGGCTTTGTCCGCCACTCGACGGTACTGCCGCCGCAGCAGCCAAGCTGCCCACGCAAGCGACAACAGCGCCACCAGCGCACCCAGCTTGTGCGTCAGGCCACCGATCAGTTGCGCCTTGGGTAGCAAGCCCATGCTGGAGAACAGATAAATCCAGTCGTGACCGCCGGCTTCACCGGTGGCGCCAGACAGCAGCATGAGTTGTGGCTCTAGCGCATCAAACATATAGGGCGCGACATCCATCAGTGACACACCGAGAAACCACAAGCCCAGCGCGGCACCAAAGGGGTCACGGTTCTTGATCAGGAAGGTGCCGGCAATGATGGCGGGCATGATCAGCTGGAGCAGCGTGCCGCCCAGCACGCTCATCCAGTGACCCAGCGGCAGGAAGAGGATATGCCCTGCTTCGTGGAACACCAAAATGGGTCGGTGAATAAAGGACGATCCCATTTCTCCGGTTCGATAGTCGAGCCGAATCAATATCCACGTCCAGATCGCAAAGCCCAGCAGGAGGGCGACACGGAACCAGTAAGCCACGTCGACCTCTTTCGGGACGGTGCTGAAGAGTTGTCCCCAGCCAGACTGATCGTCCCGCAACACCGGTTCGGTGTCTGGCGGGCGTGCCGTTGGTCGACCCACAGTCCCGAGCTTGGCCAGAATAACGCCGCAATTGGGGCAGGCGACCGGCAAGCTCTGCTCTGCGGGCAGAGGACTGTGGCCGCATTTTGGGCATCGGGTATAGCGCGGGGAGGTGCTGGTCGCAGGCATGGCGTCAGGGTATCCGATTTTGTTCGCAGCTAATATAGCGACAAGTTCACTTCAGAGGAGCCTGTCATGCCAGTGGTCGTTGTTGCCAATCCTAAAGGCGGCGTAGGCAAATCCACGCTGGCCACCAACATCGCGGGTTATTTCGCAGCCAAGGGCCATGCCGTGATGCTGGGCGATGTGGACCGCCAGCAGTCCTCGCGCCTGTGGCTGGGCTTGCGGCCTGCGGCGGCACGGCCCATCAGCAGCTGGGAGGTGAGTCCCGATCTGATTGTGAAACCGCCCAAGGGCTCGACCCATGTGGTGCTCGATACGCCGGCGGGTTTGCACGGGCGGCGCTTCAATGAGATCCTGAAGAAGGCGGACAAGGTGATCGTGCCGCTGCAACCCAGTGTCTTCGACATCTTTGCAACCCGCGCATTTCTGGACCAGTTGCTGGCGAACAAGCACTGCCACAAGCTGCAGCTGGGGGTTGTCGGCATGCGCGTCGACGCCCGCACGATTGCCGCTGAGAAACTGCATGAATTTGTCGCGACCCTGGGCCTGCCGGTGTTGGCCTACCTGCGCGACACGCAAAACTACATCCATCTGGCGGCACATGGCCTGACGCTGTTCGACGTCGCACCTGGCCGGGTTGAAAAAGACTTGGCGCAGTGGCAGGCGGTCTGCGATTGGCTGGACGCCTGAGTACCTTGTTACAGTAGTGGCATGAGAATACTTCAAACCTTGTCTGAACTCGCCTGCCTTGTAGGCCAGGAGGTGGTGGTCAGCGACTGGATCACCGTCACGCAGGAGCAGGTCAATCTGTTTGCGCAGGCCACCGGCGACCATCAGTGGATTCACGTCGATGTCGAGAAAGCAAAGACCGGCCCTTTTGGCGGTCCGATTGCACACGGCTACCTGACCCTGTCGCTGTTGCCACAATTCTTCATCTCTTCGCTGAAGATTGTGGAGACCCGCATGGGCGTCAATTACGGGCTCAACAAGGTTCGTTTTCCGGCGCCGGTGCCGGTCGGCAGTCGCCTGCGCGCCCACATGAAATTGCTCAAGTGCGAGCCGATTGACCAAGGCGGTTTCCAGATGACCTGGGAGGTCAGCATCGAGCGCGAGGGCGGGGCCAAGCCGGTTTGCGTCGCCGAGTCGATGGCGCGCTACTATCCCTGATCGCGGCTGCGGGGCTGCGCGCAGCACACGACGGAGTTGGTGTTGAGTCGGCGGGGATGGGGCGGACGCTGGGGGCTCATGCGCTTCGCTTTTTGAAATCGCCCCCAACATCCGCCCCATCCCCGCCTTGTGTGGTTGCTTGAACTGATTGGAATGGCCGTTGGGATAGCAGCGCCAACTGCCGTTTCAGACACCAAGCGGGTGCACGGCTTCCCGATCTGCTTGCTCCAGACCAGTCAATCAAGTTGCATCAACTGTGTCGCGCAACGACGCAATATAGGTCTTCACCGTATCTGCGCAATGGCGGCCGTTCACCGGAACATTTCGACGACACATGCCTATATTGATTTCAATGACGATATGAAGCGGAAAGCGGTGGAGTTGGTTTGAACTTGACTAACACTCAATTTAAACACCAATAGAAATATAGCAAGCCGCCCCTGCCGGAACTATCAAGTTCGTAACGCAGGTTGGGGTATTAGGGGGTGATGTTGTGGCAGAAGTTGGCGTGATGCTTATGATTTGTAGCGGAACCGAGGTTGTATTTGTCACTGCTCCACCGCATGAATTAAACGTAATGGTGCCGCCACCCGCGCTTGACATCGCCGACGGAGTGGTACAAGCGCCTGCTTGTGCTTCACCAATCATCTTGTTCCCCATCACGCTCCCAAGCACCAGCGCACAAAAGGCAGCAATGGAAAGCAATGTCTTGCTACCAACCTTCTTTCGCAAGGAAAACACTGCGGCCACAGCCATCAGCGCAGCAAGTATCAACATACCCCACTCAGACAACGTCGGAATAGACCCTATGGGGGCGTAAACGATGGTCCAAGACGGCTGCTCAGCCCTAACCGACGAGTACGTGGTGGCAAGCGCCAATCCTGATGTCATCAAACCGAGTAGTCGTGCAAATTTCATGTTAGTGCCTTTACTTTGTCAGAAGCAGTTTTACTCTATCACAAACTGTCCGCCGTCATGCTATCAAAGCTGTCACCGGTCGTCACTGGCTGGTGTCAAATAATCCACATCCACAGCGTTCACAAATAGGGGATGGATCACTGCTTTCTTGAAGAAACGATTGAACCACTGCCGCGACACTGATCAGCCAGCCTTGGGAAAAGTCGCTTACTCCAGAAGACACCAAGCGGTAATTCAACTTCTCAATTTGCTTGCCCTAAACCCGCCGTTGAAAACCACACGCATTCATTCCCCTGCGGAGAGAGAAATTTGCGGATTGAGGCGTTTTGGCCTATGCAGACTTGGCGTCAGTTACGGGGATGATTGCTGGAGTCAGCGAGATTGGCAGGGATGGGGCTATGCGTGGGGCTCTCGCGGGGTGTTGGGAAACGGGTAACGAGAGATGGCTAGGCCCGATTGACTCTTTTCGGGTCATGGACCAGTTCGACCTGGAAATCTTTCCAATATTGCTCTCTTTTGTGGTTACCAAACGACAAGCATCCAATAGCAGTCTCCGTCTCCGTTGCAAGAAGTTAAACTGGCAAAACCACATAACTAGCAGGGGGATAGGTATCGTGTTCCGAGGCAAGCCAATAGCTTGGGCGCAAGTTCTTTCCACCGCCCGCTTACATTCCCGGTCACCGCGCCACCTCTGGTTGCTTTGCCTCGGGCTGTTTATTCATTCTGGCGCACGGACTCATGCCCATCATGTCTCCAAGCATATCCGCCAAGCGCCGCCTGCCTGGGTTTGCCTGCGATTTGCTGGCGCGCATTAGCGCCGGCAGCGCCCATGCCTCGGTTGGCCGGCGATGTCCGCCCACTATCGCCAACACCCCGTAATTCTTAGAGGACGTCTTTGTGCCTGCAACAACTCGAACTCTTGGATCCTTCTGGCGACTTGCAGGTGGACTCGGTGTCATTGCTCTGGCGGTGCTTGCACTGACGGTGGGCGTAACCCATTGGACCGCGGTCAAAACGACTGCATCAACCGCGCTTCCAACTGCACCGATTGAAAGCAGCGCAGAACGAGATAACGGCCCGTCTCCCGCTAGGCTAGCACCCCCGGCAGCGGCGCTCCACAAAGTGGACTCGTTGAAGCGAAAGAAGACCGCTCAAAGCAATCTCCCAACTATTAGTCCTGCATTGGCACTGGAGGTTTCAACAAAAGAACCACAAGCCGAAGACAGCAAGCCTGTCGCTGATGGCCAAGCCAGTGCCGGCGAGGTGGTTGCCGCCCGGGACACCCAGTGTCTGGACATCGAAAAAGACGAAGGTACTCTGCGCCGAATTATGGGTTGGTCACGCATGACGCTGTCCAAGGCACAAGCCCTGACAGGCTTGAGCCCGCAAGACCTCTGTGCCTTGCCATTGGCGGCGCGCGATCAACTCAGGAGCAAGGTCAAGGAAGTCCAGGGAGCTGATGCCAATGGGATGATCGAGTACCTGAACTCCCGCCATCTCGACGAGACGGGCAAGGTACCGGCTGACGGGCTCTTCAAAGCGGTACAGCAGCACAAGGCGCTGCTGCAAAAGCAAGCACGGACGCTAAAGAGGGCTGGAATATCATCCTCGCTCTGGACAGCGATGGGACCGAAGAACACCTATTCGGGTCGGGTCAACGCGCTGCACATCGATCCGCGCAACGCGACAATGATGCTGGCGGGTGCCGCATCCGGCGGGCTGTGGCGAACTACTGACGCAGGGACGACCTGGTTGCCCATCGATAGCTTTTCGCCGGCGTTTACGATCACTGGTCTGAGCTCTGATCCGAACAATCCTGACACGATCTACGCATCCACCGGAGAAGGTTATTCGGATGCGGGCATTTGGCAGTCGTTGGACAACGGTGCAACTTGGCAGGGCATTCCTTCAATTGCGCCTGGGCAATACATTCCGGGACGCACTGCCGGTTCCGATTGGATGAATGTGGGTCATTTGCCTGCGGTAGCGGTCAGTCCCATAAGTTCGCAGATTATTGTGGTCGCTGCGGATAATGGTGTCCTGGTGACTAGGGATGGCGGGGCTACTTGGCAGCAAGTTGCCCCGCGGAATGTTGCCACCACTTACATGCTTTCTACTTTCTTTGTGTCGTTTGACCCCAAGGATGGGCGCAAGGTCTTTGTGGGAACCAACCGCGGCACGGTGGTTGTTGGCACGGGGATTGGCACCGGCTCCGAACAGTGGCAGGAGCAAGCGATTGTGGTACAGACCAGTGGATCAATGGCGCTGGTGACCGCAATGGCTTGGTCCAAGGATGGTAGCAGCGCATGGCTTACAACATCAGAGGCACAGGGCACGGTTTACCGAAGCATCGACGGTGGCTTCGCATTTGCAAAACTCTCCACCCCCGGGTATTGTGGTATTCAATGCGGATACAACAACGCCTTGTGGGTGGATCCGACGAATTCCAACAGAATAGTAATCGGCGGCATCTCAGCATATAGGTCAGTGGATGGTGGTACTACTTGGGGTGAGATCGGGTTTGGACTGAACTGGACCCAACTCCATCCTGACGTGCACACCATCTTTGCGGACCCAAGCTACAACGGCACTACCAATAGGACGGTCTATGTCGGAAACGACGGCGGCGTCTACCGTTCGACGGACATTACAGCGCCCGCATGGACCTACTCATCTGGAGTTTCAAATACACCTGCCAACGCCTTCACCTGGGAAAACTTTGGCAAAGGCATAGATGCCACCCAGTTTTACGCCATTGACTCTAACTCAAACGCCGGCATTATTACTGGGGGCACCCAGGACAACGGAACGTTTCGCTATCAGTCTGGAACCGACTGGACATCGATTGATTTTGGTGATGGGGGGTACCCCGGAGTTCCCAATTCCGGAACCCCGCTTTACACCAGTCAACAATATTTCGTCTTTCGACGAACTCCTCAAAACGCAGCGAGCACTTATACAGATAACTTCATCTGTGATGGCATTACCGACTCGGATGCGACCTATAGATCCATATTGAATCCCACCACCGAGACATACGAAACGACGCTCATTTGTGGAGTTGCTGGACAAAGGAACAAGTCACTTTTCATTGCGCCAATTATCTTGGATCCCAACAACGACAAGCGCATGTATGCTGGCGGTGCGTCACTTTGGGCTAGCAACGATGTCAGCACAGGCATCCCGGTATGGCGCGCCATCAAGGGGGCACTCCCACCGGATCAATACGGCAATGCCATATATGTCAGCTCGATTGCTGTTGCACCCGGCGATGCCAACAGCGTTTGGGTGGGCTACACCAATGGGGCGGCTTATCGCACCTCAAATGCACTGGCTACCGTGCCTACTTGGGTTTTAGTAAGGTCGGTGTTACCCAATAGCTGGGGCCAGGTAAGTAGTATCTACATCTCTCCTACTTCGCCACAGCGAGTCACTATCTCCTTGTCGGGCTACGCCAGTGGATTGACCGCCAAGAATGTGTTGCGTACCGTCGATGCGGGAACCAACTGGAGCGACATTAGCGGCAATCTGCCCAAGTCAGTCGCGTATACGGTAGTTGAACATCCGACCAACCCGAATTCCCTTTATGTTGGTACTGATACCGGCATTTATGCAACGACAGATGGCATCACTTGGTCCGCCAGTAACGATGGTCCCGCACTGGTTCCTGTTTTCATGCTGAAGTGGTACGACAACTCCACGCTGCTGGCAGCAACGTATGGCAGAGGCGTTTGGCGCGTGACGGTCGGCAACATGGCGCCTGGTGGCCCGACGCTAGTGACGGGTAGCCCCGGCAATGCCCAGGTCACGGTAACCTTCGCTGCGCCGCTGAGCGACGGAGGTAGCCCCATCACGGGCTACACCGTGACATCGAGTCCGACTGGCGGTATAGACATCAATGCGGGTACCATTGCTTTAACCCATACCATCACCGGGTTGGGCAACGGCGTTGCCTACACGTTTACTGTCAAAGCTCGCAATGCTCTTGGCGAGGGCGCTGTTTCGGCACCATCAGCCATCGTAGTACCCGCGGAAACTCTCATTCCCGCTGCTGAACGGACGGCATTACTCAATCTCTATGCCTCGACCAATGGACCGTCGTGGACCAACAAAGCCAACTGGGGCGGTCCCGGGTACACCGAATGTACTTGGTTCGGCGTGACGTGTGATAAAGGGCAGACACATATCACCCGTATCGAATTGAGCAACAACAATCTGGGCGGCAGTTTGCCTGCATTGAGCGGGCTGACAGCTTTGCAATATTTTGAAGTCGGCAATAATAAGTTGACCGGATCTATCCCGTCGCTTAGCGGATTGGCGGCCTTGTATTGGTTTTCGGTCGCCAATAACCTGTTGAGTGGATCTATCCCGTCACTTAGCGGATTGACGGCCTTGCAAATTTTTGCCGTCGGCTTTAACCAACTGACTGGACCTATCCCGGCGCTCAGTGGGTTGACGGCCTTGTCTTGGTTTGGAGTCAGTTCCAACCAACTGACTGGAGCCGTCCCCTCGCTCAGCGGATTGACAGCCTTGTATTATTTTTCTGTCGGTGGGAACCAGTTAACGGGAGTTATACCCTCGCTCAGCGGTCTGACGGGTTTGTTCCAGTTTGACGCCGGTTTCAATCAATTGTACGGAACAATCCCTTCGCTCGCCGGATTGACGGCTCTAAAATATTTCTCGGTGTCCAGCAATCAATTGTCGGGACCTGTGCCAAGTGCACCAAGTTCGTTAATCGCCGGCGGAAGCAGCTTGTGCTCGAATAGATTGGTATCCAGCGGAAGCCCAACGATTGATGCTGCGTGGGCTACCGCAACCGGCGGGAACTGGCTCGCTTGCCAGACCGTTGGCTCGCTGATTACGCAAACCATCAGCTTCATCAATCCTGGGGTCAAGACGCTTGGGGCAGCGCCCTTCACTCTGAGCGCCACGGGGGGCGCTTCGGGCAACGCGGTAACGTTTACCTCGCTGACGACCAGCGTTTGTACAGTCAGTGGCAGCACGGTGACGCTCGTCGCAGCCGGCGTTTGCACCCTTGCAGCCAACCAGGCGGGCAATGCCACCTATGCAGCGGCGTCCCGTGTGTTGCAGAGCTTCTCAGTTGTGGGGGTAATTTCTCAGACTATCAGTTTTAGCAGTCCGGGAGCCAAAACTATGGGAGCAGCACCGTTCGCGCTCAGTGCCGCAGGTGGCGCTTCAGGAAACCCAGTGACGTTCACATCGCAAACTACGGGAGTCTGCACCGTAAGCGGCAATACTGTGACACTTGTTGCTGCGGGAACCTGCACCGTTGCAGCCAACCAAGCAGGCAACGCAAATTATGCGGCGGCACCCCAGGTAACTCAAAGCATAACCGTCTCAGCAGCACCTCCCACATCTGCCGCAGGTCCGTACGACGGCATCTATCAGTGGTCATCAGGCAATTACTTGTCGCTGCACCAAGACGGAACTCACATGATTGCCACAATCTACTTCAACGCCGACGGCAACTTCAGTTTTCCAGCAACATCAGGCACGGGGGTACTGCCAGTCCCACAGCTCGACATATTTGACCTTATGAATGGGCAAGTTAACGGTTCGACTGTACGGATGAATGGCACCAGATTCCACAGAGCCTGTAACGTTACCTACGACTTTACGTTCAACCCCGATACGACGATCACTGTGACCCGAGTTGGCGTGAGCAACACTGCTGCGGCTGATGCTGCTGGTATTTCATGCAGCGCTATTGTCGGTGCGGAGCCCAGCACACTGGGTGTCCCGAAAATTCGATTTAACCCCGACTCAACACCGGTCGCAAATGTCGGCCTATACGATGGCATCTACCAGTGGTCCTCGGGCAATTACTTGTCCTTGCACCAGGATGGCACTCTTATGATTGCCACCATCTACTTCAATGCCGATGGAAGTTTCAGCTTCCCTGCAGCGTCTGGCACGGGTGTGCTGTCCGTTCCGCAACTCGATATATTTGACCTTATGAATGGGCAAGTTATTGGCTCCACCGTGGCGATGAATGGCACCAGATTCCACCGAGCCTGTAACGCCACCTACAACTTTACGTTCAATGGCGATGACACCATCACTGTGACCAGAAGTGGTGTAGGTAACACTGCTGCAGCTGATGCGGCTGGTATTGCCTGTAGCGCAATTGTCGGTGCGGAGCCAGCAACCCTCAGCGTCCCGAAGATTCGTTTCAATTATTGATATTTCCGTAAATCATGACAACCATTGAACGCCTCAAACGTTATGTCTCCAGTAGCAATATTGGAGAATGTGGTCATGGCAAAACGGGGACTGAGCGAGGCGGCAAGAAAG
>CAIVLG010000187.1 GCA_903906695.1 uncultured beta proteobacterium
CGCGCCGGGTCATAGGCAAAGCTGACGTGATTGAACGTAACGCTGGCCTTACGGTGGCTGATGGGGATGGATTGCGGATCGGGTCCGCAATGACAAGCTTCATCAAGTGCCAATGGCAACGCACCCGGCACATCGGCAATTTCACGCTCGCGCTCCATCAGCGTGAACATCTTGTCCAAGTCCGTCAAGCTCTGCTTGATCTCGCGGTACAGCACGCCCAGGAAACCGAGCGGAATGTAGAGCTGGATCATGAAGGCATTGACCATCACCAGATCGCCCAGCGTCATGCGGCCATCGACCACCCCTTGCGTGGCGCGCCACAGCATGGCCACCAGTCCGCTGGCGATGATCAATTGCTGGCCGGTGTTGAGCAGGCTCAAAGTGCTCTGGCTCTTGACAGCGGCGCGGCGATAGCGCTCCAGGTTTTCGTCGTAGCGGCGCGCTTCGAACTCCTCGTTATTGAAGTACTTGACGGTCTCGTAATTGAGCAGCGAATCGATGGCCCGGCTGTGCGCCTTGGAGTCGAGCTCGTTCATCTCCTTGCGAAACTTGGTACGCCACTCGGTCACCGTCACCGTAAACGTGATGTAGAAAACCAGTGCGACGATGGTAATGCCGGCAAACCAGAGGTCAAACTTGACGGCCAGGTAGGTAAGCACCATGGCCACTTCGATCAGCGTCGGAAAGATGCTGTAGAGCGAATACGAAATCAGCGAGTTGACGGCACGCGTGCCGCGCTCGATGTCGCGCGTCAGACCGCCGGTCTGGCGCTCCAGGTGAAAGCGCAGGCTCAGTGCATGCAGATGGCGGAATACCTGCAATGAAATGGTGCGCGACGCGCCCTCTGTCGCCTTGGCAAAAATCAGTTCGCGCAGTTCCGCAAACAAGGTGGTCGAAAGCCGCAGCAAGCCATAGCCAAACAGCAGGGCTACCGGCACCACCAGCAGGGCGCGGGCATCGACGCCGCCCTTGGGATTCATGGTGTCCACCAACTGCTTGAGCAACAGCGGCACGCTGACGTTAGCCATCTTGGCGCCGACCATGAACGCCAGCGCGGCCATGACACGCCACTTGTACTGCCACAAATAGGGAAACAGGCGCCTGAGCGTGGCCCAGTCGGAGCGGGTGGCGGCAGGTCCGGGTGCGACACTGGCGCCGACCTGGGAATGGCTGTGTTCGCCTGATCGGCGCATGGGGGACAATCCTAAAGGTAAATAGTTTGCGGGACAGACCGCAGCTACGCGAAGCGAGCCAGCTCTGTCCCCAACATTTTGTGAGGATTGTCCCCCATGTCTGCAAACACAAGTCCTGTCGGCGTCAAGTTACCCACCGATGAGGAACTGGTCCTCAAGGTGATTCCGATGCCGGCCGACTCCAACGCCAACGGCGACATTTTCGGCGGCTGGGTCATGGCGCAGGTCGATCTGGCCGGCTCTGTCATCCCGGCGCGTTACACCCAGGGCCGCATGGCGACAGTGGCGGTCAATGAATTCATCTTCAAGCAGCCGGTGCGGGTGGGCGACATCCTGACTTTCTTCTCCAAGCTGGTGCGCATCGGGCGCACCTCAATCACGGTCAAGGTCGAGGTCTACGCCGAGCGCTTCAGCGCGCAAGGACAGTACGTCAAGGTGACCGAAGCCTCTCTCACTTACGTGGCGATCGACGACCAGGGCCGACCGCGCCCGATACCGGCGCCCGCACCGCGATAATGGACCCGTGCCCAAGCGCTTCCCGCCCCTGCTCCTACCCCTGATTCTGATCACCTTGACGGGCCATATGGCCATGTCGGGCGGGCGCGTTTCGGGCTCGCTCTATGCGCTGAGCGTCGGTTCGCCCGAACTGGTCGTAGGGGTCTTTATGGCCATGTTTTCGGTGCTGCCAACGCTGGCGGCGATGTCGATTGGCCGCTGGGTCGACGGCATCGGCGCACTGCCGGTGATGCGCTTCGGTGTGCTGGCGGTGCTGGTCGGTGCTGCTGTGCCGGTACTCTGGCTCAGCGTACCCGCGCTGTTTGTGATGGCGGTGCTGATTGGCTTTGGTTTCAACGCCATGTCGGTGGCCGGCCAGCACACGGTGGGGGCGATGGCGCAGGGCCGTTCACCTGAACAGCGACTGCGCAACTTCGGCTGGTACGCGCTGGGGCATTCGGCTTCCAGCGCCATCGGCCCCTTCGTCTCGGGACTGTTGATCGACCATGCTGGTTTTCGGGTCGCTTTTGCCACCATGGCGGGCTTCACCTGCGTCGCCTGCTGGCTCGTGTACAAGAAGCTGGGCCGGTTGCCGGCGGCCGCCAAATCAGAAGAGTCAAACGACGGCCCACCAAAGACGCGTGCCTGGCATGACCTGCTGGAGGCACCGGAGATGCGGCGCATCTACTACGTCAGCATGGCGCTGGCTTGCTGCTGGGACCTGTTCATCGTGATGCTGCCGGTGCTGGGCACGCGCCTGGGATTTTCGGCCTCCATCATCGGTACCGTGTTCTCGCTTTTTGCGGTCGGCACTTTTGTCAGCCGCGCCTTGATGCCATGGCTTTCGAGTCGTTTGCGGGAATGGCAGATCATGCGTGCGGCATTGGTCATCATCGCACTGGTGTTTGTTATGCTGCCCTGGGCCAACGCGGCCATCGTCTTCATGCTGCTGGGTTTTTTGTTTGGCAGCGCCATCGGCTTCAGTCAGCCCAATATGCTCTCCCTGCTGCACGCCGCCGCACCCGCGGGACGCGGCGGTGAAGCGCTGGGTCTGCGCTCTCTGGTCGGCAACGGCTCATCGGTGCTGGTGCCGATTGCCTTCGGTCTGGCGGTTGGCCCGCTCGGTGTCGCGCCCCTGTTATGGGCCGGCAGCGCGCTAATCAGCAGCGCCCTGCCCGCTGCGCACCGGGGCGTGCGGCACCATTTGCGCTGACACCAGAAGGCGTGGCATGACCGCCCCGGCGGCACCGCGCAGAGTCCAGGTGCATTCCTCATCCAGCGCAGTCGCTGTCGGGTTGACATTCACCACCTTGGCACCCGCCTGCATCGCCAGCACAGGGATGCGTGCCGCCGGTTGAACCAGGCCCGACGTGCCGATGGCAAACAACAGGTTGCACGTTCTGGCTGCGGCAAACGCTGCAGCCAAGGTGTCTTCGGGCAGGCTTTCACCGAACCAGACAATGCCGGGGCGCACCAGGCCACCGCAATGCGTGCATAGCGGTGGACGTAGCCGGCGCCCGCCTTCGGGTTCGTCCGGAACGCCGGCAGGCAGGATGTGCGCCCGTCCACAGGCAAAACAGCGCGGGCAGTGCAGACTGCCATGCAAATGCAGCACATCGGCACTGCCGGCGCGTTCGTGCAGGTCATCCACGTTTTGCGTCACGACGGTGAGCCTCGGCACATGCGGCGCCAACTCGGCAATGGCGATGTGCGCTGGATTCGGCAGCGAACGCAACACCTGCATGCGCCGCCATTCGTACCAACCCCACACCAGTTCCTTGTCGCGGCGAAAGGCATCGGGCGTGGCCAGGTCTTCGGCGTCAAAGCGTTCCCACAGGCCGGTGAGCGCGTCGCGGAAAGTCGGAATGCCGCTCTCGGCGGAAACCCCGGCACCAGTGAAGACGACCACATGTTTTGCCTGGTGCAGGGCGGCGATCAATTCTTTCGGGACTATGTTCATGACTTCCGAGTTCATTGCGTTCCGAAGCACCTAAAACTTCCCGTGCCGCCCGCTCCCCGCCGCAAAACGCAGCGCCCCTTGCAGCCCGTCCGCTATGCACTGCTTGCCGCGCTGCCACTCCTGGTGCAGCGCCTGCGGCAAGGGCTGGTCCCACTGGGTATAGGCGCTCAGGCGGTCGGCGCGCATGGTTGCTTGCGGAAAGTCGCACAGTTGCTGCGCCAGCGCCAGCGCGGCATCGAGCGCCTGGCCGGTGGGCACGACGCGGTTGCACAAACCCATTTGCAGCGCCTCGACGGCTTGCACCTTGCGCCCGGTCAGTATCAGGTCCATGGCATGGCCCATGCCAATCAGGCGCGGCAGGCGCACCGTGCCGCCATCAATCAGCGGCACACCAAAGCGACGGCAGAAGACTCCGAAATAGGCGTCTTCCTCCATGACACGCATATCACACCACAGCGCCAACTCCATGCCGCCGGCCACTGCGGCGCCGCTGACTGCGGCAATCACAGGCTTGGACAGCAGCAGGCGTGACGGCCCCATCGGGCCGAGCGGGCCTGGGGCAACACAATCGTCCGGTGAAAATTCAAGGCCAGACAGCGGACCCGCTTGACCGGGCTCGACCTGCTGCGCCAGGCGCGCGCCGGCCTGCAAATCCCAGCCAGCACAAAAGTGACCGTGCGCGCCGTGAAACACCGCGACCCGGGCCTGGTCATCGGCGTCAAAGGCCATAAAGGCGGCATGCAGTTCGCGCGCCGTGACGGCATCAACCGCATTGCGGACCTCGGGGCGGTCCAGCGTCACCACGGTGATGCAACCTTGCTGACGAATCGAAACTGAATTCTTCATGACCCGCATCATGACCCGTTTTTGTACAACGCGCCGTTGATTTGTCGCCCGACTGACATCCGGTCGGTACAAACCCTGTCGGCTGCTTCGTGGATTGCCGCTATAAACGCAGGGCCACACAACGGGAGACTAGGTGCAGCTTTTACAACTGGTGATCAGCGGAATCGCACAAGGGTGCATTTACGGGCTGATCGCGCTGGGC
>CAIVLG010000188.1 GCA_903906695.1 uncultured beta proteobacterium
ATCAACAAGACCGATCTGGCGCCCTACGTGGGAGCCGATCTGGAGGTGATGCGCGCCGACACCGTTCGCATGCGTACGAGCGCCAAAGGACTGAAACCGTTTGTCATGACGAATCTAAAAACATTGACCGGGCTGGCCGAGGTGGTGTCCTTCATCGTGAACAAAGGGCTGCTCGAGGGTCATGCAGAGCAGGGTTGATCAACCCAAATGCGCCCGGCAATCGTCAGAGCAGTAGCGGTAGACGCACCACAAAGGTGGTTCCTTGGCCCTCCACGCTGCTTTCAACCGCAACCGAACCCCCGTGCTGCTTGATGATCGTATGGCAGATCGAAAGCCCCAACCCGGTGCCTTGTTCCACCGCCCGGGTGGTAAAGAAGGGGTCGAATATCCTGTTCAGATGGGCTGGCGAAATTCCGCAACCCGTGTCTCGAACATGCAGCAAAACCTGATCATCCTCGCGCCGCGTTGAGACGCTGACCTTGCCGCCGTCCTGGATCGCCTGAAAGGCGTTCAATACCAGGTTCATGACCACCTGCTGCAACAGGTTCACGTTTCCTGATATCGGCAGCGTTGGCTCGTGGTAGCTTTCGATCAGACTGATATTCTTGAGCTTGGCCTGTGGCGTCAGCACGCTGAGCGTGTCGCGTACGATGCTAACCAGATCCAGGGATTCGGTGCGATTGCTCGACGAGGGCCTGGCAAAGCGCAACAGGTTTTCGATGATCGCCGATGAGCGCTCAATTCCTTCCAGGATCTTTTGCACACACTGCCGCTCAAAGGCCGGATCGTCGGCCTTGTCCAGAAGAAACTGGGCGGCGGAGAAACTGACCGCCAGCGGATTGCGCAGCTCATGCGCGATGCCGCTTGCGAGCACGCCCAAGGCTGCCAACTTTTCGCTCTGGTAAAGGTGCTGCTCCAGGACCCGGCGCTCCAGCAGATCGCGACCCACGGCAACGATGCCTCGGACCAGGCCGGCGTCGTCGCGTATCACCGAGAACGACCAATCCACCGGAATCAGAGCACCTGAGCGCGCCATCAGATTGATCTCGCTGAGAGATTCGGCCGCGCTGGCGTCGGCCAGTTGCCCGATGATGGCCGTCATGTCCTTGCGCTGACTTCTTTCGCACAGTTCGCCCAGCATTTGCCCACGCACCTCATCGGCCCGGTAGCCCGTGATGCGCTGGGCGGCGCCATTCCAGCTGGTGATGCAACCTTGCGAATCGGTAGAGATGACGAGGTCGCTGGCACTTTCGACCACCTTGGCGAGATGACGTTCAACCATCCGGGCTTGTTCACTGAGCCGCATTTTCTCGGTCATGTCGCGCGTGACTGACAGGATGCACTGCTCTGCATCACGGGTCAGGACACGGGCAGACATAAGGGCCCGGATCGCCTTGCCATCGCGCGCTACAAAATCGACCTCCATGTTTTCACAAAAGCCGTCACGCAGCAGTGCCTGCACCAACCGGTGCCGATCTTCGACGTTGCGCCAGACATTGATTTCGAGCGAGGTCCGGCCCAGCACCTCCTCGCGGGTCCAACCGACCAGGCGCGAGAAGCCGTCATTGACATCCAGAAAGACCCCGTCCACCAGACGGTTGATGTTGACCGCGTCGGGGCTGGTCTGGAAGGCCGTTCGGTAGCGTTCTTCGCTTTCACGCAGCGCATCTTCGGCCTGCTTGCGCGTTGTGATGTCCAGGCAGTGCCCGACATAACCCAGAAAATTCTGATCGCTGTCGTAGCGCGGCGCGCCGTCATCCAGAAGCCAGCGGTATTCACCGCTGTGGTTGCGCATGCGGTATAGCAGGCTGAACTTTTCGCGGCGGTCAAAGGCCGTCACGTAGATGTCCAGGCAGCGCTTCAGGTCATCTGCATGCACCCCCTCGGTCCAACCGTTGCCGCTTTCCTGGCTCATGCTTCTTCCGGTAAAGCTCAGCCACGGCTGGTTGAAGTAGCAGCGCCCTCGGTCAAGCCCGGCCATCCAGATCAGGGCCTGGCCATTGTCAGTGACGGCACGATACTGTTCCTCACGCTGACCCAGATCGAGCAGAAGTCGATTGAATCCACCAATCAGCTGCCCGATTTCGTCTTGCCTGGTGACTGGCAGGCTGCGCAGAGGCTGGTTCCGGTCGGAAAGCGTTGCCAAGGTTTGTGCTGCGGTTTGCAGCGGCGTCAACTGCTTCTTCAGCACCCACCGGATCAGGCCGCCCGTCAGCAGCGTCAGCAAAAGGGTCGCCATCAGCATGCGACGCTGTGTTTCGCGGATCGGCGCAAAAGCCTCAGTGGTGGGCAAATAGACAGCCGCGTACCAATGAGCAGTTGGGATACCCTTGACCGCAGTCAGCAGTTTCACCCCCATCGGATTGACCAAAATACTGGCGCCCTCACTACCCTGGAGGTAGCGGTCGATCTGCTCATTCGCACCTGGGCCGGGCAGCGTCTCCATCACACGCTTGTCGGAGGAGGTCACAATCAGCCTTTGCGCGGGCGCCACCAGCACGTAGCCGCCGGTCTTGCCGTACTGGCTGCTGGTGAGGTGATCCAGAAAATTGGGTTTGCTCAGATCGATCACCCCGGCCACGACGCCGATGACCTTGCCCTGTGCATCGTGGATCGGCGTTGCCATGGAAAAAACCGGATGGCCCATCACCTTGCCACGAACGGGTCGACCGATCGAACCCTTTCCCTCCTTGAGGGCCGAAGTGATGTAGTCTCGATCCATGAAATTGACGCCAAGCTGTCCCGAGGTAGCCGGGAAAGCTGCAATTGCCACACCGTCAATTCCGGTGACAAAGGTGCCGGCATTGAACAAGCCCTGGAAGATCGGGAGCTGCTCCAACAGTGTTTGCAGTGCCTGCCTGCTGGCCAGAACAGAGGGATCAATCCCCGCGGCGATGGTCTCGAGCGCGTCCATGCGCGCCTTCAACTGGTCATCAATTTGGTCCGCCATCAGCGCCACGGTGGAGAACTGCTGCTGGCCCAAGAGGAGTTGCATCTCTTCTTGCAAGGTACGGCTGGCGTATAGGGCGAGCGACCAGATGCCAAGCAGAAAAATGACCAGTGTGTAGAGCGTTACTCGGGTCTGGAGCAGGCGCCATTGAAAGATATGCCAGTTCATTCAGATATATCGCTTGTCCTTGCCCTGGGATTGACTGATCCAGTCAGACTGTATCACTGCATCTCATGGCGCCGTCGACAGACCCAAGTGCTCGCCTCTGTACACTCTCGCCTGCCGCCAAACTTCTTGATCGACTCTTCAGACCTGCCTGCCATGGACGCCCCGTTGAAATTGATCCAGCAACGAATTCGCGCAGCGGCCAGCGAGCGCAGGCCGCTGCGCATCCGTGGTGGTGGCTCGAAAGACTTTTATGGTCAGTCGTTGCAAGGCGAACTGCTTGACGTCAGCGCTTGGCGCGGCATCGTCAGCTACGAGCCGAGCGAATTGGTGGTCACGGTACGCGCCGCAACGCCGCTGTCCGAACTGCAAGCTGCACTCGATGAAAAAGGCCAGCACCTGGCGTTCGAGCCACCCTGCTTCGGCGATGCCACGTGTGGCGGCATGGTGGCCGCCGGCCTGGCCGGGCCGGCGCGTGCCAGCGCCGGCGGCGTGCGCGATTTTGTGCTCGGTGTCACATTGATCAATGGCCGCGCCGAGTTGCTCACCTTCGGTGGCCAGGTGATCAAGAACGTGGCCGGCTACGACGTGTCGCGCCTGATGGTCGGCGCCCTGGGCACGCTGGGTGTGCTGACCGAGATCTCGCTCAAGGTGCTGCCGCGCGCGCCGGCTGAGGCAACTCTCATGTGCAGCGGTCTGAAACAAAAGGCGGCGCTAGATTTGCTGAACCGCTGGGGTGGCCAGCCGTTGCCGCTGAACGCCAGTTGCTGGGTCCGGGATGACGGCGACGGACCAACGGCAGAGCGACTGTTTGTGCGCCTGCGCGGTGCCGCTGCTGCGGTCGAGGCGGCTTGTCCGCGCATGGCCGCCGACGTGCTGGCAGAGGGGGGCGACGCACAACGCATGGACAACGCGCAGGCCGCTGCGGACTGGATCGCCTGCGGCGAGCAGACGCTGCCTTTCTTCCGCAACGTCGCGCCCGACCTCGGGCTGTGGCGCCTGTCGGTGCCGCAGACCGCGCCCGACTTGAATCTGCCTTATGCCTGCCTGATCGAATGGCACGGCGGCCTGCGCTGGCTCTGGGCGCCTCTATCAGCACTGACGAAACTGCGTGAGGCAGCAGCACGGGTTGGTGGCAGCGCAAGCCTGTTCAGGGCGCCGCCAGCGATCGGCACTGAAGCTCCGCAGCGCTTCACGCCATTGAGTCCGGCCCTGCAGCAGATTCACGAGCGACTCAAACACGAGTTCGATCCGGCTGGCATTTTCAACCGCGGTCGGATGTACGCAAATGTTTAGGGAGACTTTGTCATCCCGGCCTTGAGGCGGGATCCACTATGACCTGTCAACAAACTGGATTGCGGCTCAAGGCCGCAATGACAATGTTTATATGCACACTGATCTAGCACCTGAATACAGAGGCAGCGCAGACGCTCTGGCGGCCGCGGCCATTCTGCGCAAGTGCGTGCACTGCGGCTTTTGTACCGCCACCTGCCCGACCTACCAACTGCTGGGCGACGAACTGGACGGTCCGCGCGGTCGCATCTACCTGATGAAAGCGGTGCTCGAGGGCGTTGCGCCGACGCGCAAAACCCAGGCTCATCTGGACCGTTGCCTGACTTGCCGGAACTGCGAAAGCACCTGCCCGTCGGGGGTCAGCTACGGCCAGTTGATCGATATCGGACGCAAACTGGTCGATGCCAAAGTGACGCGCCCCGCCGCTGAAAAAGCGCTGCGCTGGACACTCAGCGAGGGTCTGCCTTCCGCCCTGTTTGCACCGACCCTCAAGCTCGGGCAAATGCTGCGGCCAATGCTGCCAGGCGTGCTGCAAGGCAAGGTTCCACCCAAGCAGCATGCCGGCCGTTGGCCGACGGCCGTGCATCAGCGCAAGGTCCTGCTGCTGGCCGGCTGCGTGCAACCGGCGATGACGCCCAACATCAACAGCGCCACCGCCCGCGTGCTAGACGCCGCCGGGATCCAGTGCCTGATCGTGGCCAAAGCCGGTTGCTGCGGTGCCGTCAAGTTCCACTTGAACGACCAGGAGGGCGCCAAGGCCCAGATGCGCGTCAACATCGACGCCTGGTGGCCGTACTTGTCGGAGGTTGAAGCCATCCTCATGAACGCCTCGGGCTGCGGCGTCACGGTCAAGGAATACGGCCATCTGCTGCATGACGACCCGGCCTACGCTGCCAAGGCGGCGCGCATCAGCGAGCTCACAAAAGACCTGAGCGAATGGCTGCCCGAGCTCAGTGTTCAACTCGCCAGCAAAGTGTCTCGCGATTGGGCGGCACAGGCCGGCGCCATCGCCTTCCATCCGCCGTGCACCTTGCAGCACGGCCAGCAATTGCGCGGCGGTGTCGAAAAGCATATGGGCGAGCTCGGCTTCAACATCAAGATCACGGGCGCTGAATCGCATCTCTGTTGCGGCTCGGCCGGCACCTACTCGGTGCTCAACCCCGGCTTGTCGGGCCAGTTGCGTGAGCGCAAACTCGGCCACTTGAACACCACTTTTGGCGCAGAACGACCGGACCTGATCGTCTCAGCCAATATGGGCTGCATCACGCACCTTCAAAGCGGCACCACCACGCCGGTGCGGCACTGGATCGAAGTGCTCGACCAGGCATTGAATGAATCAGCCTAAACTTGCCCCATGACTTTCCCCACCGCACTTGAAAACCTGAACGTGGTGTCGCAGCTCACGCTGCTGCCGCCAACACAACTGCACGACGACATTCCGGTCAGTGCAAGAGCCACGCAAACCGTCAGCACGGCACGCCGCGTTCTGGCCGACATCCTCAGCGGGCGCGGCCGGCGCCTGTTTGTGGTGGTCGGCCCCTGTTCGATCCACGACACGCGGGCGGCGCTGGAATACGCGCAGCGTCTGAGGGCACTGGCCGACGAAGTGGCGGATCAGCTTTTCATTGTGATGCGGGTCTATTTCGAGAAGCCGCGCACCACCATTGGCTGGAAAGGCCTGATCAACGACCCGCGCATGGACGACACGTTTCAGATCGACGAAGGACTGCACGTTGCGCGCCGCCTGCTGGTCGACCTCAACGAACTCGGGCTGCCTTGCGGCACCGAAGCGCTGGACCCGATCACGCCGCACTATCTGGGCGACCTGATTGCCTGGAGCGCGATTGGCGCCCGCACCACCGAGAGCCAGACGCACCGCGAACTCGCCAGCGGCCTGTCGAGCCCGGTCGGCTTCAAGAACGGCACCGATGGCAATCTCGAAGTGGCGCTGAACGCCATGCTGTCGGCCGCGCAGCCACATGCGTTTCTCGGCATCAACGGCGACGGCCAGGTGGCCGTCACGCAGACCCGCGGCAATGCCTTTGGCCATCTGATCCTGCGCGGTGGCGCGGTGCCGAACTACGACTCGGTCGCCGTCGCCGAGGCCGAGGCAGCGCTGCAAGCCGCCAAGCTGCCGGTCAGCATCGTGGTCGACTGCAGCCACGCCAACTCGCGCAAGAACCACGCTTTGCAAACGCTGGTGCTCAAGGATGTGGTGCATCAGATCGTCGACGGCAATCAGTCCATCAAGGGCGTCATGCTCGAGTCCAACCTGTTTGAAGGTAATCAAAAATTGGGCAACGCGCAAGACTTGCGCTACGGCGTCTCGATCACCGACGCGTGCCTGGGCTGGGACAGCACCGCCGCCTGCCTGCGAGAGGCTGCAACACGCCTGCGTGTCCGCCCCTGACTGCGGGGGCCGGGGCGCGGTTTGAATTACATCTGCCTGCGGCGCATGACAGCCAAGGTGCCAAGCGCCAGCAAGCCAGACAGAAGGATCAAGCCCCACTCAGACAAGGTGGGGATGCCAGCAGCGTTGGCCGAAAATGACACCGGCACTGCAGGATCATTGATCACCCCGTCTGCTCCGGTGAATGTATCGTCACCCAAGCCGTTGTCCGTAACGCTATAGGTTACGGTGTTGCCCGAAATGCTCACACCATTGGGCGTGTAGTAAATGCTCGCGCCGCTGGAGGTAGGGGTTGGTCCGTACTTCTGAAACGTCAGTCCGGCCATGTTGGGCCACGTGGTAGAGACTTGAACGGTCTCTCCGAAGTTACAGCCTGTGAGTTTCAACTTCAAGCCACCATAGGGCGGGGCGGTGCCGTTAAACGGAGGCGGCGTGAATGCAGTCGTGTTGTTCAAATCAATAGAACACCCGGCGCTGCCACTGACAATTTGGGCAACCACGGTGCCACCGCCAACAGCCGTGTTGATTGCAGGAGTCTGACGGACCGTATAAGCGAACAACGTATTGGCTGAGTTGGTGCCCCCTGCGGTGGTGACCAGCACGCTGGCCGTGCCGGCTGCGCCTGCCGCTGTGGTGCAGGTGACCGAGGTGGCCGTGTTCGCACTCAGCGAGGTGCAGGCACTGCCGCCAATGGTCACGCCTGTGGCACTGCTCAGGTTGGTGCCGGTGATCGTTACACTGGTGCCGCCAGCGGTCGGGCCGCTGCTGGGACTGATGGCTGTCACCGTGGGCGCGGGCGCAAGATAGGTGTACAAGGTGTTGGCCACATTGGTTCCGCCTGCGGTCGTGACCAGCACGCTAGCCGTGCCAGCTGCACCCGGCGGTGTGGTGGCCGTGATGGAAGTGTCATTAACTACCGTGATGTTGGTCGCCGCAGGGGGCCCGGACGTCATCACCAGGTTCCCGACTGCGTAACTTGCGACGGCAACAAACAGGCCTTTGCCGTAGGTCACGCCGAACCACTGATTGTCGATTGCGGAGCTGCGGCTGGTCCAGGTGATCCCGTCCGGGCTGTCAGCAATAAATAGAACTGTCCGGTTTTGTAGCAAGTAGATTGTCCGCTTTCTATTGATTGGAATGCGATGGCTGCAAAGCTGTGAAGGGCGTAGCCCGAAACGGCTTTGCAGCCATCGCGCTGTTTTTGTTTATGGC
>CAIVLG010000189.1 GCA_903906695.1 uncultured beta proteobacterium
AAAGGTTGACCTTGTTCTGGCTGGTGATCTTCTTGAAGGCGGCCACCGACACGTCCACCTTGTAGCCGGTGTCTTCGGGCACATAGCGCAGCTTGCGACCCTTGATGCCACCGGCGTCATTGACGATCTTCACGTAGTCGGTGATGCCGGCGTTGATGCCGACGCCGGCAAAGGCAAAGACCCCGGTCATCGGAATGGAGCCGCCGATGACGATGTCTTCGCCGGCCTGGGCCTGCACCAGTGGCGTGACGAGGCTGGCGCCGGCTGCCAAGAGCAGTGTGCGGCGAGTTTGGGAATGGGGGAAAGACTTCATGCTGAACTCCTTTTTGCGTGCTTAGTTACGGAATGGCCATAGATGGAAAAAACGGCGAATGCGCCGCCACACTTCTGCGAGCCCGTGCGGCTCGAAAACCAGAAATCCGATGATCAGCAGCCCGAACACCATGGTGCGCACGGGCGACAGGAAGACCGTCAACTCGGCGCCATGGGGCAGCAGGGCCACACCCAGCTTGAGCAACTCCGGCACCATGGTCATGAAGACCGCACCCAGAATCGCGCCCAGCATGGAACCCATGCCGCCGACGATGATCGCTGCCAGAAAAAAGATCGACATCGACAGTGGAAAGCTCTCGGGCGTGACGACCCGGAAAAAGTAGGCCCACAGACCGCCGGCAACACCGGCATAAAAAGATGAAAGACCAAACGACAGCAGCTTGTAGTGCAGCAGGGGGATGCCCAGCACCTCGGCCGAGATATCGCGGTCGCGAATGGCAATGAAGGCGCGGCCGACACGTGTGCGAAACAGATTGGCGGCGCCCAGCAGCATCAATATCGTCACCGGAAGAATGATCCAGTAAAGGCGAAACGAGGTGTCCAGCAACAGCCCGAATAGCTTTGCCGGTGGCACGGTGAGACCGCCGGTGCCCCCCGTGAAAGCGCTATTGGCAAAAAGAAAATGCGCAATGAAGGAAGCCGCGATCGTGGCGATGGCCAGGTACAGGCCTTTGACGCGCAGCGACGGAATGCCCACCACCAGACCGCCCAGCATGGCGACAAAACCGCCAGCCAGCAGGTTGAGCAGAAAGGGCGAGCCAACGCGCAGTTCCAGAATCGCCACGGTGTAGGCACCCAGCCCCATGAAAGCAGCCTGGCCCAGGCTCATCAGCCCGGTGTAGCCGGTCAGGATGTTGAGCCCGGTGGCACTCGCCACATTGATGCTGACCAGGCAGGCCAGGTACAGCCAGTAGTCGTTGGCCATGAAGGGAAACAGCAGCAAAACCGCGACGCCCATGGCCAGCCACACCTGCTGTGTGCGCGAGTCAAACAGCGCCGCGTCGGCGATGTAGCTTTCTTTGAGGGTGCCGATGCGCATCAGAGCCGCTCAATCTCATGCGTGCCGAACAGGCCGTAGGGCCGGATCATCAGCACCACCACCAGCACAATGAAAGTGACCAGCAGCTTGTATTCGCCGCCCAGATAGATGCCGGCCAGCGCCTCCAGCAGGCCGATGAACAGGCCGCCCACCAGGGCGCCCAGCACGCTGTCGAGTCCGCCGACGATGACCACCACCAGCACCGACAGCCCGAACACCCCCATGGAGGACGAGATGCCACCGATAGCTCCGACGATGATGCCGGACACGGCGGCAATCATGGCGGACGCGACCCAGGCCAGCGAGAACACGCGCGGCACGTTGATGCCCATCGAATAGGCCGCTGCCGGGTCGGAGGCAGTGGCGCGCAATGCCACACCGCCGCGCCAGAACCGGAACACCAGCAGCACGACGGCGATCAGCACGGCAGCCACTACGGCGCCGTAAAACACCTTGGGCGCGAGGAAGGCATCGCCAACCATGATCGGCGTATTCGGCACAAAGTCGGGCAGCCGGCGCTGGTCGGCGGTCCAGATCAGTTCGACCAGCCCGACCAAAACGGAGCCCAGGCCCACCATGACCATGAAGACCGAGATCGGCGGCTCTCCCAGCAATGGGCGGATCATCGTGCGCTCAATCACGGCCCCCAGCGCTCCAGCCGCCAGCAGCGACGCCGGCAGCGCGAGCCACAGCGGCAGTGCAAAGGTGACGGCGCAAGTGAAGAACAGGTAAGCGCCGATCATCAGCATTTCACCAATCGCAATGTTCACCACCCTGGTTGCCTTGTAAACCAGGACAAATGCCAGCGCCGCCAATGCATAGAGGCCGCCGCTGGCAATGCCGGTCAGGCTGATCTCGAACAGGTAGGCCCAATCCATCAGGCTGCTTCCTGGTTGGCGATGCCGGCATGCAGCCGGCGCCGCAAGTCACCCACGTCGCCGGAGCCGAGGTAGGCGCGTATCACTTCAGGGTCGCCCTGCACCGCGGCCGGCGTGCCCTGGGCAATGAGCTGGCCGAAGTTGAGCACGATCACATGGTCGGACAAATCCATCACCATGCCCATGTCGTGCTCGACCATCAGCACGGTGACGCCCCATTCCTCACGCACGTCGAGGATGAAGCGCGCCATGTCTTCGGTCTCCTCGCGGTTCATGCCGGCCACAGGCTCGTCGAGCATCAGGATCTCGGGTTGCATGGCCAGCGCGCGGGCCATCTCGACGCGCTTTTGCAAGCCGTAGGGCAGCGCCGAAACCGGTGCGTGGCGAATGTGATCAATCTCCAAAAAATCGATGATGCGCTCTTCAATGTCGGCGCGCAACGCGGCCTCTTCGCGCCGGGCACGCCCCAGGTAGAACAGGGCGTCCAGCACGTTGGTCTGGAGGTGGGCGTGGCGGCCCAACTTGATGTTGTCGAGCACCGTCATGCCGCGAAACAGCGCGATATTCTGAAAACTGCGGCCCAGTCCCAGCTTGGCGCGCTGCGCTGTTGGCACATCCGTAATGTCCTGGCCCTTGAAGCGCACGCGACCGCTGGTGGGACGGTAAAAGCCCGAGACGGTGTTGAACAGCGAAGTCTTGCCGGCGCCATTCGGGCCGATGACCGCCGTGATGGTGCCGCTCGCCACCTCGAAACTGACATCACTCAGGGCGCGCACGCCACGAAAGGCCAGTGTGAGACCGTCAACCTGCAGCAGCGGTGGGGCGGCGACCGGGTCGCCGTTGTGGGGTGTCTGCATCAGCTTATGACTATGCGGGTTTGTGCGGAGTGAAACTTGTTTACTGCTGCGTAAAATTCTTACTTGAAAGTAGATTATGGATTTTGCCGCCGCACCCAGCATTGGGATTTTCCCTAGCTCACGCCACCATGCCCAAGAAACGAACCGCGTCTGACACCGCTCAAGCTGTGGTGCCGGCGTCGCCCTGGGTCCATGTGTCGGCGCGTGAACAGCAGCGCGAGACCAAGCGCAATGCCGTGCTGTCAGCGGCTGCGCAACTCTTCAACGAGCGCGGTTTTCATGCCACCTCGCTGGACGACATTGCGGCACGCCTGAACGTCAGCAAGCCGACGCTCTACTACTACGTCAAGAACAAGGACCAGATCCTGATTGAATGCGTGCGCAAGGGTTTGCAGATGATGCACGAGGGCATCGAGGAAACGCGCCGCGCCGGCGGCAAGGCGATTGACCAGTTGATGGCCTGCATGCGCATCTATGCCCGCATCGTCACGCTGGATTTCGGCATGTGCGTGATCCGCGTCAGCGACGATGAGTTTTCGCCGGAGAACCGCAAGGAACTGCGCCGCCTGAAGTCCGGCATTGACATGGAATTTCGCCGCCTGGTGACCGCGGGCGTGGCCGAAGGCTCACTGCAACCGTGCGACCCCAAGATGGCCGCCTTCGTGATCGCCGGCGCGCTGAGCTGGATTGGTCGCTGGTACCAGCCCGGCGGCGAGTACAGCGCCGAGGAGATTGCAACCCAGTTCAATGCGATGTTGCTGAATGGGGTTCTGCGGCGCAAGCTTGAACCAGCAGTATTGCCAGCGGCGGGCCCCGCCGACGCGCGGAAAAGTTCCAAGGCGCGTGCCCAAAAGTAAGCCTTTGGGTCGGTAAATGGATTCGGCGGCGTTTGCAATGGGCACATAATTACCTGCAAACAATCTCAGGGGCGGGATCACCATTATGGCAACCCTCATACCAGCGCTTGGCACCTGCATCTCGCGCATGACGGCGGGCGAGCGCCGGCTGGCTGAGCGGCTGGAGCAGAAGCTCGATGACGACTACCTGCTCTGGTCACGCGCGGATGAATGCACGAAAGAGTTAGTGCTCCGCTTAATCGTCTCTAGGCCGGAACCTCAGTTGCACAGATTTCCGCGCCTTCCGTGACCCTACACTCGTGGTTGAAAGGGTTGTCAGATGTTCAACGTCTTAATCGATACCAGCGTTTGGCTTGATCTTGCCGAGGACCAGAAGCAGACGCCTTTGCTTTCTGTGATTGAGGATCTGATCAATGAAGGGTTCCTGAACCTCATCGTGCCTGGGACAGTCATCACCGAGTTCCGCAAGAACCGGAGTCGGGTCGCGAAGTCTAGTGCCAAGAGCCTATCGGCTCACTTTCAATTGGTGAAGGATGCGATTCGAAGGGCTGACGGGGATGCCAAACGGAAGGACTTGGTTCTGTCTCATCTTTCCGATGTCGACCACCTCATTCCCATCCTGGGCGGAACGGCGGAGCTCACCCTTGAGCGGATCGAAAAAATGCTCGCGGTTGCAACCGTCCTCGACGCCAGTGATGCCGTGAAGGTTCGAGCTGCTGATCGCGCGTTGCATCGCAAGGCGCCATGTCACCACGAGAACAAGAACTCGATGGCTGATGCAGTGTTGATAGAAACATACTTCGACTGCGTGCGTTCAGCGTCAGGGAGGCAGCGGTTCGCCTTTGTTACGCACAACAAGCACGACTTCAGCTTGACAAATGGCAATCAGAAGCTGCCTCACGCTGACCTTGCAGCTTCGTTCTCGCGCATCAAGTCGATGTACTTCATCAATCTAGCAGAGTGCCTACGTCGGATTGATCCGATGAGGGTGACGCATCTCATGTGGGAACAGGAATGGTCGCAGGACCCTCGCAGCTTGACTGAAATCCTCAAGGCGATGGACACACTGACACAGCAGATTTGGTACAACCGGCATATGAACCGGGCCCACCTCGTTGAGAAAGGCAGCATCAAGATCGTCGACCGAGCGAACTGGGAAAAGGGAAAACGAGACAACCAGCGCGCGATCGTCGACGAGATTTGGAAGGGCGCACTCAAGGCGGCACGTACCACGAAGAAGCGCCTTGGCAAGGAAAATGTTGGGCCATGGACGGACTTTGAGTGGGGCATGCTGAACGGCAAGCTATCCGCGCTGCGATGGATGCTCGGTGAAGACTGGGAGGAGCTGTACACGTGACCAGCAGTTACCATGCTCACGAATCAACCTGCCCGCTACGGGCCCCAACGGAGAAAAAAATGTTCAGTCATGTGATGGTCGGTGTTAACGACCTTGAGGTCTCAAAGAAGTTTTACGACGCGCTGCTCGGCACGCTGGGCATTGGCCCTGGCGTGGCCAACAAGAATCGCTATTTCTATCGCAGCCCCACCGGCACGTTCGGCATCACCAAGCCCATCAATGGCCAGCCGGCAACGCATGGCAATGGCAGCACCCTCGGGTTCACGATGCAGTCGCCAGAGCTTGCCGATGCCTTCCATGCGGCTGGCGTCGCCAACGGCGGCACCACCTGTGAAGACCCGCCGGGCTGGCGCGACGGCGCGGTGGGCAAGCTCTATCTGGCCTATCTGCGCGACCCCGACGGCAACAAGATCTGCGCGTTGCACCGCCCCGCCAAGTAAGGCGTACTCCGCCTGAAACCAAGGCGGTCAAGCCGCGGTCGGCCCGCCGATATCGTGCTTATAGCCAGATTCACGCTGGGCTCGCACCGCCAGCAAAAACACCGTGTCGATAGCCGCCACATAGCGGTACAGCGCCACATAGCCCCGTGTGGCGCGGCCAATGACGAGTTCGCGTTTGCCGTCTTTCACAGGTCGCCCGATCAAAGGGCTGTGGGTCAGGATTTGAATGGCCTCCAAAATTTCGCCAATGCGCTGGGGCGCGGCGCCTGGGTCAAACTGTGCGATGTGCTCAAAGAAGCGCTCGAAATCGTCAAGGACTTCCGGGGCCAGCTCGATGCGGGTCACGCGAGCGCTCACTTGGCAAATTTGCGTGCTGCGGGTTTGCGCGCGGGCTCACCGCGTGCGCGCTCTGCAAGGTAGGCTTTTGCGTCATCCCATGGCACCGTTTTGCCGCTGGCCTGAAGTTTGGCCCAGCGCTGGTCGGCAGTGGCGTTGAAGGCGTTGTCCAGTTCGACCTGCTCTACGGTTTGGGAGATCGCCTCAAGAATGAAGGCATGCGCCGTTTTGCCGGCGCGCTGGGCGGCAGCGGCGACGCGGGCTTTGAGGTCGTCTTCAATTCGGATGGTGGTCGTGGACATGCTGTAGTCTCCCGTGATGGTGAAATAGTAGCACCTTCGTGCTACACCCGCCACAGCAGCGGCACCGGCCGCGCAGATCTTGTTGGCACAAACCTTCTATCCCACACATCGAAAAGTCAGGTTCAACCTTCGCCGCCCCAGCAGCGCGTGTTCACCATCGGCCAGTGCGGCCACGCCATGGTAGGCCAGCCGTGACGGGCCGCCCCACACCACCACGTCGCCATGCACCAGCCGATAGCGTTGGGCGCGATCTTTGCGGCTGGGGGTGCCAAACAGAAACACCGCAGGCAACCCCATTGAGAGCGAGACGATGGGCGCGCGCAGGTCTTTTTCGTCTTTGTCCTGGTGCAGCGAGAGTTTGGCACCGGGCACGTATTCGTTGATCAGGCAGGCGGGCATGGCGGGCCAGGGCAGGTTGGATACCGGGTCCAACGCGGCGTAACTGTAGCCCTTCGGATCAGACACCCAGCCCAGCGCTCCGCAATTGCTCATGGCCACCGACATGCTGTAGCCGCCGGGGGTTTGCCAGTGGCGCAAGGGGGCTTGGGTCATGACGGACCGGGTGGCTTGCAGCAGGTCAGCATCAGCTTCGCGGGCGAAGCCGTGCAGCAGCACCGCGCCGGGCGCGATCTGCGTCAGCGCGCCAGCAGTCGGTGACAATTTGTCGTCGACTCACTGCCCTCTTTCACCCACAGCAAGCCCATGCCCAAGCTCCTCACTGCTCCCATCACACTGGATGCCCTGCGCCGCTACGCTGTGGCGCGCACGCTCTTTACGCCCACCACCCTGGGCCGGGCGATCGAGCGTCTTGGCTTTGTGCAGGCGGATCCGATCCGCGCCCCGGCGCGGGCGCAAGACCTGACGCTGCGCCACCGCGTCAAGGGCTATTGCGCAGGCGATCTGGAGCGGCGTTACGCCAAACTGGACATTGAAGAAGACTTCTTCGTCAACTACGGTTTTTTGCCACGCGTGACGCAGGCACTGATGCACCCCCGCACAGCGCGCACTGCGTGGCCGGCAGCGCGGTTGAAAAAAGCCCATGCCGTCCTTGACTTTGTGCGCCAGCACGGGGTGGTGCACCCGCGCGAGGTGGATGCGCACTTTGCGCACGGATCGGCACGCAACTGGTTTGGCGGCTCGTCCAATGCCAGCACGCAACTGCTTGACGACATGCACTACCGAGGCATGCTGCGCATTGCCGCTCGCGTCAGTGGCGTGCGCACTTACGCAGTCAGCGAGCCGCGTGAACCGCTGGCAGAGGTGGTCGGGCCGGCCCAGACCATGGACGCGCTGGTGGATGTGATCGTGCGCAAGTACGCGCCCCTGCCGGAACGCTCACTCGGCGAACTGATCAGCCATCTGCGGGGTGGCGCGCCGCAATGGGCTGATCAGCGCCAGAGCGCCTTCCAGCGGGCCAAGCTGCGGCTGGCTTCGGCTAAGGTCGATGGCGTGATCTGGTACTGGCCTGCGGACGAGTCACCGGCCTCACGGCGCCATATGTCCGGCGATGTGGTGCGTCTGCTGGCGCCGTTTGACCCGCTTGTCTGGGACCGCCGGCGTTTTGAAATATTGTGGGCCTGGGCCTACCGTTTTGAGGCCTACACGCCGGCCGCCCAACGGGTGCGCGGCTATTACGCCCTGCCCTTGTTGTGGCGAGATCAGGTCATTGGCTGGGGCAACGTAGCGCTGCACGGCGACAAGCTTCAGGTCGATCTGGGTTATGTCGCGGGCGCCGCGCCGCGCGAGGCTGCCTTTGGTCAAGCGTTGGAGGATGAGCTGGCGCGGCTGCGCAGCTTTCTCGCCTTGCCGGCGAAATCACAATCGACACGGTGAATCGGCACCCAGCGCCGAAATCGTGCATCAGAGCGGCATCAAGTTCGAACCGGCCGTGCTGCAGGCCTTCACTTCAACCCAGGCCGGATCGGGCTTCCAGTTGCTGACCCAGTTGGGCAAATCCTGCGCCGCCATCGGGCGCGCAATGCCAAAACCCTGCGCCAGTTCGCAGCCCAGTTGCAGCAGCAACACAGCGTGCGCCGCGGTTTCAACGCCTTCGGCCAGGACCTCGATGTCCAAAACACGGGCCAGTGCGATGATGCTCTTCAGGATCGCCAGGTCATCCGGGTCGTCGAGCATGTCGCGCACAAAGCTCTGGTCTATCTTGAGCTGCGCAACCGGCAGCCGCCGCAGATAGGTCAGCGAGGAGTAGCCGGTGCCAAAATCATCAAGCGCAAACCTGATGCCGAGTTGGCGGCACTCGTCGATGATGAGCCTGACCTGGGCCCAGTCGCCCATCGTGTGCGTCTCGGTCAACTCGAACTCGATGCTGGCAGGCTTGATGCGCGGGTGCGCAGCCAGGCTCTTGCGCAGGCGAGCGACAAAATCAGGCTGCAGTAAATGGCGCGCGCCGATATTGATGCTGACCTTGATCTCGAAGCCCGACATGAGCCAGCGTTCGAGCTCACGCAGCACACCCCCAATCACCCACTGACCCAGATCGATGGCCAGCGCATGGTCTTCGATCAGGGGCAGGAAATCGGACGCAGGCAACAAGCCCTTCTCCGGGTGCAGCCAGCGAATCAGGGCCTCGGCACCGACCACCTGGCCGCTGCGCAGATTGACCTTGGGCTGGTACTGCAGCACGAACTCAGACCGCTCCACGGCCAGCCTCAGCGCCTCCATGCTTTCATGGTGCGCGCGCAGGCTGCGGTCGTGCTCGGCATCGAAGACGTGGTAGCGGTTCTTGCCGGCCAGCTTGGCCTGGTACATGGCCTGGTCGGCCTGGCGCAGCAACTGATCGGCATCGATGGTCTGCGCCTGCTGGTGGAAGCTCACGCCCAGGCTGGCCGACACCTGCAGTGTGACGTCGCCAAAACGTATCGGCTGCGCCGCTGCCGCGAGCAGGCGATTGAGCAGCGGTGCCGTGCCGGCCACATCGGTCAGGTCCAGCAGCAGCGCGACAAACTCGTCGCCTCCCAGACGCGCCAGCGTGTCACCCTCGCGCAGCACCTGTTTCATGCGCTGGGCCAGCGTCGTCAGAACATGGTCACCTGCGGCGTGACCATGCTTGTCGTTGATGGCCTTGAAGCCATCCAGGTCGATAAAGGCCAGCGCCAGCTTGCGCCCACCGCGCTGCGATTGCATCAGCGCCTGGCGCATGCGGTCGGCCAGCAGAGCACGATTGGGAAGTTGGGTCAAGGGGTCGAAGTGGGCAATCAGCTCGAACTCGCGGCGCTGCTGCTCGATCTTCTTACGCAGCAGTTCGCGCTCCATCACGTTACGGATCCTGAGCTTCACGATCTCGACCTTGATCGGCTTGCTGATGTAATCCACCACCCCCAGCGAGAGGCCGCTGACTTCTGCGTCCATGTCCGATCTGGCGGTGATGAAGATCACCGGAATGCCCTTGAGCGCGGGGTCGGCCTTGAGGCGGCGGCAGACTTCGAAGCCGTCCATGCCCGGCATCATGACGTCCAGCAGGATCAGATCGGGTGGCGTGCGGGCCGCCAGTGCCAGACCGATCTCGCCCGATGTGGCGATCTGGACACTGAAGTAAGGCGCCAGCGCCGCCGTCAGTACCTGCAGGTTGACCGGCATGTCGTCGATCATCAGAATCCGAGGTCGCTCTATTTCAGGTTTCATAGGCGGCGTTCCTCCTTGCCTTTGGGGTCAACCCGACCAGCAGCAGAGTCTGATCGTCTGCTACCTGCTGGCCGGCGCCAAATTGTTGGATGGACTGAATGATCGCATCCACCGTGTCAGGCAGAGCAGCATCAGTTGCGATGTTTGCGCGCGCCATCAGTGCAGTCAGGCGCTGCATTCCGAACTGCTCGCCCTGCTCGTTGCGCGTCTCGGTGACACCGTCGGAGAACAACGCCAAGATGTCACCCGGACCGATTGCGACACTTTGTTCGGCGTAAACCTCGGCGGGCTCGACGCCAATGGGCAGGTTGTCGCCAGTCAGCGTCACGGCCCCGGTTTGCGCTGCGCGTTTGAGCAATCCAGGTGTATGGCCGGCGTTGACGTAGCACAGCGTGCGGGTCATCAGATCGACACGGTACAGCGCCAGCGTGACAAAGCAGGCCAGCTCGGTCAGCCGCGTTGTCAACAACAGGTGCAGCTGGTTGACGATCTGCGCCGGTCGGGCCGGCGCAGCTTGCCAGCGGCCGCTGCTCATCAGGTCGGCCAACACCTGATAGTAAGCTGTTCGGACGCCGGCGCCGATCAGGGCTGCTGGCACGCCCTTGCCCATGACATCGCCCACCAGGATCTCGAAGCAGTTGGCGTTCAGGCGGCGGATGTCATGGAAGTCGCCATCGACAACCTGTGACGGCGCGCTGAAAACCGAAATGCTGGCACCTTCGAGACCCTGCGGCGTCTGACCCTGCAGCAAGCTGCGCTGGATCGATCTTCCAACCTCCAGTTCGCGCTGCCTTGCCTCCTGCAACAAGCCGCTGGTTCGCTCGAGCGAGCCCAGCGCCTGTTGCAGCTCGTCACGCTGCGCGCTGACCTCCTTGCGCAAAGCCTCGCGCTCCATCAGATTGTGGATTCTGAGCTTGGCAATCTCCAGGTTGATCGGCTTGGTGATGTAGTCGTCAGCGCCCAGCGTCAGGCCGACGCTCTCGGAGGCGCCGGCCGAGAGCGCGGTCAGAAAGATCACGGGAATGGTTTGCAGCACGGGGTCGGCCTTGAGGCGGCGACAGACCTCAAAGCCGTCCATCTCGGGCATCATGACGTCCAGCAAAATCAGGTCCGGCGGCGCCTTGGCCGCCAACGCCAGACCGACCGCACCCGAGGTGGCAAGCTGCACGTTGAAGTCGGCTGCCAGGGCTGCCGTCAGCACCTGCAGATTGACGGGGGTATCGTCAATGAGCAGAGCGCGCAGGCGCTTGGTTTCAGGCTTCATGTGCAACAGCCCGCCAGCTTTCGTCGGCCATGACGCGGCGCAGTTCGACCAGTGCCAGATCAAAGCGGAACTGCTGCAACGCGCGTGCGGCCGGCACCAATTGCAGCGCCAGGGCGGTGCCGGCGACCGCATCCTGCAGGTCCCTGAAACGGCCGACGGCATCGAACTGGTTGTTCTCCAGCAGGGGTTCAAGCTCGCGCAGCAAGTTCATGACCCGTGGTGCGTCGAGTGCCTTGTGCGACGCGGCGGGCGTCTCCGGCGTGGACGGCGCCGGCAGCCAGTGCTCGATCAGCTTGCTGAGCGTATTGAACGACACCGGCTTGGTCAGTACCTCGTCCATGCCGGCCGCCAGGCAGCGCTGGCGGTCGTCCTCGTAAGCGGCGGCCGTCAGCGCCACGATCACGTGCCGGGGCTGGCCGCTCTGCTGCTCCCATTGGCGTATCTGGCGCGTCGCAGCATAGCCGTCGAGTTGCGGCATGTGCAGGTCCATCAGAATCAACTGCGCCGGGTCACCCTGCGCGATGGCATCGAAGGCCTGCTGTCCGTGCTCGGCCAGCACCACGTCGACGCCCAGGCGGCTGAGCAGCACCTGAATCAGCCTTTGATGGTCCGGGTTGTCATCGGCCACCATGACCCGCGCCGGCTCAGTTCGATTTGCCGCCGGCGCAGCAGCAGCTTCGATAGCTGGCTCGGGCTCGGCCAGCTCGCTGCCAGGCAGGGGCTCGCAGCGAATGCGGAACCAGAAGCGCGAACCGCGTCCGTCCTCGCTTTGCACGCCGACCGTGCCACCCATTAACTGCGCCAGTGTGCGCACCACCGACAAGCCCAGGCCGGTGCCGCCGTATTCGCGGGCGGTCGAACTGTCGACCTGCGAAAAAGTCTGGAACAGCAGCGCCTGCTGCTCCTGGGCAATGCCGATGCCGGTGTCCGATACCGCAAATTCAAGCACCGCGCTCTGATCGTTGCACTCGATTTCGCACCCCTCGATCCGGATGCCGCCCTGATCCGTGAACTTGATCGCGTTGTTGACCAGGTTGGACAGCATCTGGCTCAGACGATACGGGTCGCCCAGATAGTGCGTCTGGGGTCCGTTCCAGCTGTACTCCAGCGCCAGGCCCTTGGCGCTGGCAGGCTGCGCAAACAGGGCCTGCGTTTGCTGCATGATCTGAGCCGGTGCCAGCGCGATCGATTCGAGCTCGACGCGCCCGGCCTCGATCTTGGCCAGATCCAGAATGTCGTTCAGCAGCGCCAGCAGGGTCTGGCCCGAGCTGACGATGGTGCGCGCGTAGTCGATCCGGTCGGCTTCCTTCAGGGTCGGCAGCGACAGCACCTGTGCCATGCCCAGGATGCCGTTCATCGGCGTGCGGATTTCGTGGCTCATCGAGGCCAGAAACTGGCTCTTGAGACGGTTGGCGGACTCGGCCTTGACTCTGGCCGCTTCAAGCTCCGTGACGTCACTGAAGGTGCGTACCAGGCCACCCGACGCCATCGGGTAGGTATTCACTTCGATTGAACGCCCGCGCGGCGTGACTCGCGAATAGTGCGTGAGACGCGAGTTATCGGCGTTGACATCGAGCGCGGCCGAATGAATATAGGTGCGCGCCTCGGACTGCACCAGGGAGTGCTCGGGCCCGAAATCGCCGCGCTCCTCCTGAAAACTGACTACCTCCGGCAGCAGCGGCATGCGCTCAAGCAGGCTGACTGGCAGGTCCAGCATCTCGCAGACCCGCTCGTTGAAGAGCGTAATCCGCTGGTCCGACCCGATGACCAGCAAACCTTGCGCCATCGACCTGATCGTGTCTGCGAGCAAAGCTCTCTCTTGCGCCAACGAACGCTCGCTCGCCTGCAACTGGTCGACCGTTCGCTTGCGTTCGCTGATGTCGCGCTGCGCGCCGACAAACTGTTGCAAGCGACCGGCCCCGTCGAACACCGGCGTGATCGAGAGTTCGTTCCAGAACGGCGTGCCGTCCTTGCGGTAGTTCAGGATTTCGCAATAAAACGGCAGTGCACTGTTGAGCGCGGTGCGCATCCGCTGCACCGTCTGCTGATCGGTGTCCTTGCCCTGAAGCAGGGAGCAGGACTTGCCCAGCAGCTCTTCTTGCATATAGCCGGTGATTCTTTGCGCCCCTTCGTTGATGTAGGTCAGCAGACCGTCGGCGCCGGCGATGATCACGCCCTGCGAGATCTGCCTCAGCGCCTCCTCGCGCAGGCTCAGTGTGGCGATGTGTTGTTGCAATAACTGCTCGTTACGCTTGCGCTCGCTGATGTCTTCGATGATCGACCAGACGAACTGCTCGCCCTTGCTGTCGGTGACCTGGATGCCGTTGAGGGCCAGCGGCACCCGGCTGCCATCCTTGCGAATGTATTCCTTCTCGTAGGGGCCGAAGCGGCCGGTGTTGACCAGCGTTTCCATCTGCCGCGCTTCTTCAGGTATGTATTCTTCGGGCGTCAGTTTCCAGTAGTCGATGGCTTTGAGTTCGGTCTCGCTGTAGCCGCAGATGGCCTGGAAGGCGGGGTTGAAATCGACAAAGCGCCCGCTCATGTCGGCCATTGCAATCCCCAGCGGCGACAGCTCGTAGAGGGCGCGCAGCTTGGCGTCGCTGGCGCGCAGCGCGGCCTCGGCCTTCTTGACGCTGGAGACGTCGAACACCATCACATAAAAGCCCTCCACCCGGTCCCCGACCTGGTCCGGAATGGAATGCAGCAGCACATCGATCATCCCCGCTGCGTCGGGTGCCGGGGCCGAGCGTTCAACCTGTTGCGCTTGGCCGCCCAGCGTGGCTTGTATAAAAGGTGCGAAGAAGTCATAAGACTGCTGACCGATCACCTCACGCATCGGTTTGCCCAGCATCCGGGCCGGCTCCATGCCGAAACGCTGGGCGTAGCGCCGATTGCAGAAGCGCAGGCACTCATTGCGGTCCCAGTAAGCCACCATCGCTGGAATGTTTTCGACCAGGGTGCGCAGGTCGCGCTCGCGCTCGCGTAACAAGGCCTCCTTGTGCTTGCGCTCGCCGATGTCGCGAACAATGGCAGTAATGAAGATCCGGTTGGCGTCGTACCAGTGCGATAACTTGATCTCGATCGGGATCTCGCTTCCGTCCTGCGTTAAACCGGTGAGTTCCAGCGGCTGCGTTCGGGCCGACTGCACGCCATGGCCCGCTGTTGCGGCCCGGCGCAGCCCCGCTTCGTGCGCTTGGCGGTAGCGCTCGGGCATGATGACAGACAGGCTCTGCCCGATCAATTGCGTGCCTGGATAGCCAAACAGGAGTTGGGCAGCGCGGTTCAGGCTGAGCACGCGGTTGTCCGCATCGGCCGTGATGATGGCGTCGGCGGCGGCCTCGGTGAGCAGGTGGTAACGCGCCTGGGCATCGTTCAGTACGGCCTGGCTGCGCTTGCGCTCTCCGATGTCGCGGGCGGCGCAATAGACCAATTTCTCGCTGCCAATCACAACGCCGCGCGCATTGATCTCGACTTCAATCAGGCTGCCGTCGCGTCGCTTGTGCCGGCTCTCGAAGACCTGGCTGGACTGATCCTCTATCAGTCTGTCGATGTTTGCGCGCACCGCTTTCTCGTCGTCGGCCCTGATGAAGTCACTGATCGTCAGGCTGCCGGCAGCTGCGCTGTCAAGCCCGAGCATGTGCACAAACGATTCGCTGGCCTCGACCACACGCCCTTGGGCGTCCAGAATGTAGATGCCGTCGCTGGCTGTTTGCAGGATGGTTTTCAAACGAATGCGCTCGCGTTCGAGCTCGCCGCTGCGCTGATCGACCATCGTGCTTACGATGGTGTACTGGAGCAAGCGCCGGCGCAGGTAGAGTGCTGTCAAAATCGATAGCAGCAGGCCGGCGCAGAGCGTGATTGTGCTGGCCAGCCGATTGACCGCGAACGCGCCCGGCTGCGCTTGCAGCACCACTTTCCAGTTGCGCCCGGCCGGCTTGATTTGCCGCTCCAAGTGCAGCCCCGCCGGCACGGCGCTGGCCGAGTCGACGGCCAGCGCCTTCGGGTACAGCAGCTGCTCGCCCGCGACTGCATCCTCGTCAAAAACGCTGAGCTGGAACATCGCCGCACTCGCCTGCTCTCCGAATTCAAACAGGATGGCACTGTTGAACACCGCCACCAGAAAGCCTTCGAGCTGACCGGCTGTGGCCGGTGGGGTCGCGGCGGCGCTGGGCTGCTGCGTGAAGACCGGCAGCAGTGCCAGGAATCCATAGTGATCGGTCGCCAGCGTCAGCAGGCGGATGCGGCTGGTAAGAGCCACCTTGGCGCTGCGCCGTGCCTGTTCCAGCGCCTGGCGGCGCACCGGCTCGCTGGCCAGGTCAAAGCCGTTTACCGGTCGCGGCCCGCTGGTCGGTTCGGAGTAAAAGATCGGAAAGTATTCGGCGTGCTGCGCTGCCACCGCCGTGCTGCCGTCCGGTCGGAGTTCGGTAAAGTCGAAATCAGTCAGGCCGTCGCTGCGTGCCGCTTGCACATAGCGCTGGCGCTCCGAGTCAGCCACGTGCGGCGCCCAATGCAGGGATCGGGCCGAGTAACCCTGCCCCATCAGTCCAGCGGCTAGCTTGTGAAAGGTCGCGCGCTCGGGCACGTCCAGGGTGTTGAAGTAAGCGCCCATGTGGGCCAGGTCATCGAGCGCAAAGCGGACGTTGCTTTCGAGCCGGCCCAGCCGCTCTGCGGCGGCCCGCTCGAAATGGCCCTGCGCCTCGTGCTCTTCCTGGTCGCGCAGGTAGCCAAAGCTCAGCAGCGTGATAAGCGCCACCAGCAGGCCGCTCCACAACCATTTAAGCGGGTTCAAATTCATGGCGTAATAGCGCCTCAGCATGGCCGAGGCTGCTGATAACCGTGGGTAACCGCGGGGGGGGGGGAAGGGTTGGACGCAAAATTGTCAGATTGAAAAGCAGCAGAGGCTACCTTGTTGGCCCCACTTGGTCAAGCACTGCAAAAATATGAAACCAGGTTTCATTTCTTGCACTCTGGTCAGGGCTGTTTCCGACAAGCCTTTGCGCGTGACATCTTGTCCATTCCCCTGGCACGATCCCGCGTCATCACCTCAAGGCGGAACCTCGCGCCAGTCGTCTCAGCGCAGCGAGCCCCAGCAACCCCGCCAGCAGCAACAGGGCCCACTCTGACAGTGTCGGAATGGCGGTCGGGTCGCTGCTCTGATACGCCGGGCCGCCCGGGTCCTGAATCACGCCATTGGCGATCAGGTCAGCGTCACCCGCGCTGCCGTCGGTGATGGTCAGCGTGATCGTGTTGCCCGAGATCACCGCGCCAGGGAAGATGTACCAGTGCGGGTTGGCGTCGGTTGCGGTGGGTCCGTACTTCCCGTACTGCGTCCCGGGCGGCAAGGGCGCCGGGTAGCTAATGGTCAGGCTCAAGGTCGAGCCCGGCGTGCTGCTCATGGCAACAAAGTCCAGCAGGCCATAGGGGAACTGCAGCCCCGCCGGCGGCGCCAGCGCTGGCGACTTGGCGTGACCCTGAACCGCAATGAAGCCGCCCGATTGCAGTGGTCCGCTTCCCACGGGCGCCAGTTGCCAGCCGCTGCCGCTTGGCTGCGCCGAGGCACCGCCGCCCGAGATGCTGGCAACCGCCGCCACATTGGTCAGTGCAAAGCTGGCCGGCGACACCGCATCCGGTGTGCTGGCCGTAACAACAAAGGCACCCGCCGTGGCATTGGCCGTAAAGACTGCCGAGCGGGCAATGCCTTCAGCATCGGTGGTGGCGGTATCGACGTCGCCGGCAAAGCTGCCGCTGGCGCCAGAGGCCGGTGCGGTAAACGTCACCAGCGCGCCCAGCACCAGGTTGTTGCTGTTGTCGCGCACTTTGACCTGAAGCGTGCTCGGGTAAGCCGTGTTGGTGGCGGCGATCTGCGGTGTGCCGGCCACGACTGTGAAGATTCGCGCCGTGCCCACCAGGTTGCTCAGGTTGAAGCGGACCACGGTGCTGAGCCCACTGGCGTTCGCTGTGGCCTGGTAGCTACCTGCGCTCTGGTTGGCGGTGATCAGCGGTGAGGTCGCTACGCCATTGGCATCGGTCTGCGCCGTGGCGCTGCGCCCGCTATTGGCAAAGGTGCCGCTGGCGCCTGATGCCGGCAACGTGAACAGCACCACCACACCGGCCTTGGGCAGGTCCAGATCGTCGCTCAATCTGACCTGCAGCGTGTGCTCAAAGGCGGTGCCGATCAGGGCGCTTTGTGCATCGCCGGCGCTAACCGTCAAGGTGCTGGCCGGCATCGGCGGCAGATAGAGCGCCTCGGCGGTGGTTCCTGCGGTGTTGTGATGGTGCAGTAGCAGGCCACCGAACGATTTGTTGGCTTTGAGTTTGGCCAGGTCCCAGCTGAAGGGAATGGTGGCGCCGGGCAGGTCTTCGAGCAGTGAGCCACCATTGAAATCGAGTCCGCGCGCGCCCAGGTTGTAGCTCATCGGCCCGATCGAGTTCTGCAGATTGCCGTTGGTGAAGGTCTTGATGCCGTACTTGAAACTGCTGCCTGCACTCAGGCCAACCCAGTCCAGTGGCGCGGTCAGGAACATCACATTGTTCTGGAAGATGCGGGTGTCGGCGCCTTTGCCGTCCTGCAGGTTGGCCTTCAGGAAGAATTTGCAAACGTCGCTGGAAAGATTGCAGATCTGGGTTCCGTAGACATCGAGCCCATCTTCCCCGGTTGAAGCCCAACTCGGAGTGAGCCGGTAGCTTGGCTCACTAGTGAGAGCGTCGTACAAGGTGATCTGAATCTCTCCGTCCCCGTTTGGCAGGCCCCACAGGCTCCCGCGGCCCCAGGTGCTGAGGCCGAAATTCAGATAACCACCGCCGTCACCTTTTGGATCGAAGGCGACACCGGCGTACTGGATGTCCACTTCGGCCGGCACCGATGCCGTGCGTGGATTGATCACCTGCAGCTCGAACGGCGTTACCAGAGACTCCTCGTCGTCGGGGAAACTCGTGCTGCAGGTCGATCCAGTCAGGCTGCCGGTGCAAACGCCGCTGCCGCTGAGGGTCAGGTTGGCGCTGCCGCTGGCTGCGCCGCCGGTGGGCAAGGCGCCGCCGGCGCTCATGGTCGAGGCCGGGTAGGGCGCGACGTAAAGCGCAAGGCGCAGCTTCAGGTCGGCGCCACTGGAAAAGTTGAGGTAGGCGGTCTCTTCGGTCAGGAACTGGCGCCAGTGGTCGGTGAGCGAGTCGTCGGTCTGTTTCAGATCAATGGTCGCATCATGGCTGTGCGTGACCTGGTTGGCGTCGCCGGTCATCTTCACGTCAATGTCGGCTGACGCGCCCGAGGCCAGAGTCAGGCTGGTGCCGCCCGGCAGCGAGAAGCTGACGCCCGGGTTGTCAACCACGGTGTCGATGGCCAGCGTGAAGCTGGCGCTGGCAGCGCCATGGTTGACCACATGCACCTTGCGGGTGACCGAGGTGCTGCCAACGATCTCACCCGGAAAGGCAAGGCTGACGGTGCCCGAACCATCGGCGTTGTAGGCAATCACGCTCTCCTGCGCCGCGTTGGCGGCATCGACGCGACCGGCGCCGATGCGCCCGGCGCCATAGCGGACGCCCGAGCCGGTACCCAGTGTCGTCAAATCGTGCGTGGCGCTGTTCATGGCCAGCGCCTTGAGTTCTTCGACCGACCAGCTCGGATGCAACTGGCGCAGCAGGGCCATCAGCCCGGCAACATGCGGCGCTGCCATTGAGGTGCCACTCATGGTC
>CAIVLG010000190.1 GCA_903906695.1 uncultured beta proteobacterium
CATCTTCAATCAGGCACCGTTGGGGATCGCTCTCGTCGATTCGATCACGGGTCGGATTTACACGGCCAACCCGATCTTTGCCAGGATGGTAGGCAAGACCATGGAGGACGTCCTCCAAATGGACTGGCGTAGCGGTGCGCAACCGCACTATGTTCAGGAGGATCGTGACAACATGGCCGCGCTGATAGCAGGAAAAATCAGCGAATTCCAGTTGGAGACGCACTATGTCCGGGAAGACGGGACAACCACCTGGATCCACATGACCATTGCGGCGGTCGAGGTGAAGGACAAGGCACATCCACGCCACCTCTGCATGGTTGAAGACATCACCGAACGCAAGCAGATGGAGGAGCAGATTCGCCAGCTTGCGTTTCATGACGCCCTGACCAATCTTCCGAACAGGCGCTTGCTGATGGATCGCCTGACGCAGGCCATGGCGGCTTGCAAGCGCAGTGAGGGATATGGCGCACTCATGTTCATGGACCTGGACAATTTCAAGCCGCTCAACGACCAGCACGGGCACGCAGTTGGCGATCTGTTGTTGGTGGAAGTTGCTCGTCGGCTGCGCGCCTGTGTGCGTGCGATGGATACCGTGTCGCGCCTTGGCGGTGATGAATTTGTAGTGCTGCTGGGCGACCTGGCAACGGATCCGGTAGATGCCGCTGAACAGGCGAACAAACTGGCTGAAAAGATACTGGTTGCCCTGTCGCGACCTTACCTGCTACCCGGAGGGAACGAGGCTGAAACCATTGAGCACCACTGCAGCGCCAGCATTGGTGTGGTGCTGTTCTGCAAGGAGCACCAAGACCTGGACAACCTTTTGAAGTGGGCCGATGCCGCGATGTACCGCTCCAAGGCTGAGGGCCGTAACCGCATCACCTTCATGGGCGAGAGGCGTGCCAATCAACGAGCTTGACCAATGCATCGCCAGACATGGCCTACAAGACTTGCGCGAATTGACTAGGACGCCTCTGTTGAAGAGTTCCATTGAGATGGCCGCAATGGAGAAACGCGACTGGCCGGTTCGGCCAAACTTCTGGCGCCAGTGGAGCGTGGGTTTAACACCTTTTCACTCGACCGGCTTCAGAGGAGTGACCTTGGACAGAGCGTGCGGCGGTTGACGTCTGCGTCATCATTGCAACATGATTGACGATGGTCAACTCTCAAGCAACGAAACCATCAGCGCTGTCTGATCGTCTACGGGTTTGGCATCATCGGTAAATGACGCTACTGCTTGGCGAATCGAGTTCAGCAAGGCGACTGGTTTGAGCCACGACTGGCAACCGACCGCTAGAAGGTCGGAAAGCCGGTTGACCCCGAATTCCTCACCGCCAGCACTGCGTGCTTCAGAAATCCCATCCGAAAACACCAGCAGACTGTCACCTACTCCAATCGGTACAGTCGATTCAACATAGATCTCGCCGGCCATAACGCCGACAGGCAGGTTGTCTCCTATCAAGTGCTCAACTTGTCCCGTTTGAGCACGCCTAAGCAGCCCGTGCGTGTGTCCGGCATTGACAAAGACCAGCGTGCCGGCCGCCAGGTCGCAACGGTACAAGGCAAGCGTGGCAAACGAAGAAAGGTCTAACAAGCGGGGAGTCAACGCCAAATGAAGTTGATTGATGATCTCTGCCGGCGAGGGCAAAGTATTGGTGCCGGCTCGCTCCGCCTGTAAGTCAGCCAGAACCTGGTTGTAAGTTGTCTTGATTGCGGCGCCGATCAAGGCCGCAGGAACCCCTTTTCCCATGACGTCACCAACCAGGATTTCGAAGCTGCCAGCTTTCAGGCGACGGATGTCAAAAAAATCACCGTCTATCCCTTGAGATGGCTCACTGAAGCTTGCAAATGCTGTGCTTCCGATGGTCTCGGGGACGGGACCTTGCAACAAAGTTCGTTGGATGTTGCTGCCAATTTCCAGCTCGCGCAACCGGGCCTGATCCAGGAGATTGGCCGCACGCAGGAGTTGGTCACGCTGAGCCTCCACCTCTTTGCGCAAGCCATCGCGTTCGACC
>CAIVLG010000191.1 GCA_903906695.1 uncultured beta proteobacterium
ACCACCTTCTGTTGCGCCTCGACCTGGAGACGCTGAAGGTCTCGCTCAGCCTGCTGTTTTTGTTGCTCAGCCTTTACCTTGTTTTCGATTGCGTCGGAAAAACTCTTGGAAAAAGCAAAGTTGATCAGGTTGAATTCGTCAAGCATCAGGCCATGGCGGCTCATCTTCTCTTTCAGAAGCACGGCAATGGCATCACGCACCTCGGTTCGCCGCGTGATCAGTTCTTCTGCAGTAAAGCGTGCAGTTACCGCCTTGACCGACTCGTGCGTGGCGGGCAGGATTATTCGCTCAGCGAGGATGTTGACGGATGGTCCGACATTCTTGAAAGCCTCCACTGCAAACTGAGGTTGCAGGTGATAGTTGATAGCCACCTTGGTGTGCACCGATTGCAGGTCTTTGGAAGCAGCGTCTCCCTCACCCTCGCCATTTTGAATCTGTACATTCATCAAGTGCATGGTTTGGGCGATAGGCCAACGGAAATGTAAGCCTGGTTCGTATAGTGCGTCACGCGCATCACCAAAGGTAGTCATGACACCCCGGTTCCCCGCTGGAACCACTGCGACGGGAGCCAAGATGGAAATCACTAACGTGGCTCCGGCCAAAAGGAGCCCCTTTTTTGCCCAAGTTCTTCCCGCGCCATCAATCACGAATCGATTGAAAATTGACATTGCATCTCCTTGTGCGCCACGATGGCGTCGGCGCTGAATTATCTGCTACCGGTCGTACTCCATGACTTTACTGGTTGTGCGACTGCCGATAGTGGTGATCGTATCCCTCCTGGAAATCCAATATAGGCTCAAAGAATGCACTAGACTCGTGTTTTCTCCCTGCTTCACTTTGGCGCGGGCATCTTTTCCACCTCATCATGACATCTTGCACCCTCTCGTGCACCGTACGCAGACTCCTGCTTGTGTGCGCTGCTGCCATGTTCGTACCGACATTTGCCGCGGATTCGTTTGACATTGACGCGAACAAGGCGCTCTCCAATTCGGTGGTGAAGATATTTGCGACACGCGTCAATCCAGACACCCTCAAACCATGGAACAAGCAGTCGCCATCCAATGTGACTGGCTCAGGTGTGGTGATAGAGGGCAAGCGGATATTGACCAACGCGCATGTGGCTTTGTATGCAAGCGAAATCCAGGTACAGGCCAACGAGGCTGGTGACAAAATGGCCGCAGCGGTGGAATTCATTGCACCGGGCATCGACTTGGCTATTCTGAAGCTGGAAGATGAGAGTTTCTTTAAAACCCACGCCCCCATGCCCCGCGCAACCACGCTGCCGAGCATCAAAGATGCTGTCCTGGCGTATGGCTTCCCCGCTGGTGGCGACTCACAATCGATCACCAAAGGCATTGTTTCGCGCATTGAGTTTGTGGGATACAAACACCAGGTTTCTGGTTTGCGGATTCAGGTGGATGCGGCCATCAATCCGGGAAACAGTGGCGGACCGGTGGTAGCAGGCGACAAGATGATCGGATTGATCTTCTCCAATATTCCCAGCGCACAAAACATCGGCTACATCATTCCGAACGAGGAAATTGAGCTGTTCCTGAAAGACATCGCCGACGGTCGTTACGATGGAAAACCGGCGATCTTAGTTAAGGTTTGTAGGATGCCCGCCCGCAGAGGTGTACCGCGCTCGCACGGATTAGCAGAGAAGGGTGGGCGTCGTACAAGCCTCGGGGGAGGAAACCGCGGCGAGTGCTTCGGTTGTTGCAGTGAGCTACCGCGC
>CAIVLG010000192.1 GCA_903906695.1 uncultured beta proteobacterium
CGACATCACGCCGGCACAATGGGATCATGTGGTTGCCATCGTCAAGGTCAATAAATTGGTCGCCTTTCTTGACATGGCTTACCAGGGTTTTGCCAATGGTCTGGCTGAAGACGGCGCCGTGGTGCAAAAGTTTGTGGCGGCCGGCCTGACCTTCTTTGTCGCGACCTCCTTCAGCAAGAGCTTCAGCCTGTATGGCGAACGTGTCGGCGCCTTGAGCGTGCTATGTGACAACAAGGAAGAAGCGGGCCGTGTTCTGAGCCAGCTCAAGATCGTGATCCGCACCAATTACAGCAACCCTCCCACACATGGCGGAGCGATTGTGGCCGCAGTGCTGGGCAACGCCGAACTGCGCGCCCTGTGGGAAAAGGAACTCGGCGAGATGCGTGTGCGCATCAAGACCATGCGCCAGAAACTGGTCGACGGCCTGAAGGCTGCCGGAGTCAAGCAGGACATGAGCTTTATCACCAGCCAGGTCGGCATGTTCAGCTACTCTGGTCTTTCAAAGGACCAGATGGTGCGCCTGCGCAATGAATTTGGCGTCTATGGCACCGACACCGGCCGCATGTGTGTGGCGGCACTGAACAGCAAGAACATAGCCCACGTTTGCGCGTCCATCGCCAAGGTGCTGTAAGGGCTACTTCGCCGAAAAGCAATATAGAAGACCGGCGCCACCGGTTGTCTTCAATTGCGCCAGGCCGCATCCCTGCGTGGCATGGGATGAGTTCCATGATTTTGCTGGTGCCGACTCATCCAGGCCGGTCCGATCATGGTGGCCAACGATGGCAGAGCCCTCGCCACCGCGGGTCCAGTTGCCGCAAGTGCTGTCCTTGCCGTCAGGCATGGCGCGGCCGTCGGGGGTCGAACCGGTCAGGATGTCATGCAGGTTCACTGCGTCACCGCGACCGCTGATGACCTCACCCTTTTCGCTCAGCGCAGTCAACTTGCCGATTTTGTTGTCGCCATGCAGTTCATCCAGATTGCTTGCAACGAGCTCACCCCTGACGTTGTGCCAGGGGCCCTTGCCGATTCGGTCCCGTGCGTTGATGGCGGTCGCCCCACCAATCGTGGTCGCCCCAACACTGGCCGTGGTGCTCAGGTAAGCCCGCCAGTTGCGCGCCGGTGCACCGGCCTTGGCGGCCAGTGCTGCGCAATGCGCGTCGGCGCCGGCCAGACCGCCAAAGTCAGCGCCCTTGCCCGGATTGATGCTGGCGACGAAGAATGTCATTGGATTGGCCGGAGTCGACGGCTGTATTGAGCACGCGCCTAATGCCAGCGCCATGGCAGCGGCGCCTGAAAGAGCAATCTTATTGACTGGATGCATGTGGACTCCTTGAGTTTATGGGTTGAATTCAGATTGAATGGACTGCGTACTATGACGCATCACCAGCTATCATGGTAGCGGACTGTTCAAAAGGTTTTCCATGAAACGATTCTCCCTGCTGCTTGCAACTCTGCTAAGCCTGATTGCGGGCAATGCCATCGCCTGGAGCAACCATAGTTTCGCGGCCTACCGCGCGTTCGAAAAAATGCCTGAGGTCAGCAACGCAGCGCCGGTGCTGGCGGAGCCACTGGAGGCCTTCTTGAAGGATCAGGAAAAGGCGCTTGAGACCTTGCTCGCGAGCCAGGAAAGCTGGGCACAAAGCCATCTGGAGTTTTACCCACTACGTCCGGCCAACCTGGCTTTCGCGGCCACGCCGGCCCGAGCGGATGCGGCCCGGCGCCAGGCCTTCTTGCTGGCACTGCGGGTTGCGCCCAACAGCAAGTTCGCGCTTTACTTACAGCCCGATCCATGGGGTCGGACACCTGATCCGGCCAAACTACTGGACGAAACGGCGGTCGATACACTGCCGGTGCAAGCCAATTCAACACGCCGCTTTGTCGGTCTGAATACGGGCGATGCAGTTGCGCCGCTGGCCGTAATTGCCTCCGCTTCGGATGAACCGGACTATGGCCTTGACATCAACCTTTGGTCGGACAGTCCCTCCGAGTGGGGCAAGGTTTACGGTTTTGAAGCACTGCCTTTTGGCAACCCGGCGCTGTACTTCTCGACCCAGGCACCGTTTCATATGGGCTTCTTTCATGAAGACCGCATCATCTACCTGGCGGCGCCCTTCCTCAAGAAGACCTTTCCTTTGCTGCGCGTGCATCAGTACAGCAGTCTGGCCGCGCTGGCGTTTCGCACCGGTCACGCCTACTGGGGCTGGCGCTTCACGGGCTTGGCACTGCACTATGTTCAGGATTTGACGCAGCCCTACCACGCCAGCGTGTCGCCAGGCAACGCATCGATCAAGCTGATCGGCATCAACCTACTGGCAATAGCCGGCTTTCCGAAACTGAAGGACGAGATGATTGTGCTGCTCTCGAATCGGCATCTGGCGCTGGAAAAATACCAGAATCAGTTGCTCTACAGCGCGGCGCAAGTCAAGAAGGAAACGGCGGTCGAGACATCATTGCGCGACAGCGCCAGGGACTCCAGCTACCCGGCCTGGTCCGACTTGTATGCGCGTGACGTGGTGAGCAGTCAGTCCTATGCCGTGGGTGCGCGATTGACTGATATTCTGGTCGAAACCCTGCCTGCCGTCTATGTTTCGGACCCGGCCTTCGATTTCGGCGTCAAGGAGTCGGGCATTGATCTGGCGGCAGAGCTTGGCAAACAGGACGCGGCCAAACGCGCCAAACTCGATGCAGTCGTCACAGAATTGCTGGGCAATTTCGGTGCCCACAGCCGCAACCTGGTACGAGGTGTGCTGAAAGCGGGTACCGCCCTGTAGTCTGCATCGGGTTAACACTGTTCCTTCACGGTTCCCCTTTTGATTTGGATCAAACCGTGTTTTGATTATCGGGAAGATACTTGTCCGGTCCCGTCGTTGACACGCAAGACGACGCAATATGAAGGCAAACACAATGTCCAATTTTGAGATCGTGACACGAGAGGATTTCTCCGACGTCACTTACCTGCTTGAAGTGCGCCATCCGATGATGGCCAAGGCCGCCAAGCCAGGGCAATTCGTGATCGTCATGCTCAATGAGCACGGCGAACGGATTCCCCTCACCATTGCCGACTTCGATATGAAGAAGGGCACCATCACATTGGTGATCCAGGCCGTCGGCAAGACGACACGGCAGATGCAGCAGGAGTGCAAGGTCGGCACTTCGCTCTATGGCATGGTCGGCCCGATGGGCGTACCGAGCCCTATCAGTCACGCCAAGAAGGTGGTTTGCGTGGGCGGTGGCTTGGGCGTGGCTCCCATCTTTCCACAGGCACGCGGCTTCAAGGAGGCCGGTGCCTACGTCATCGCCGTGCTGGGCTTTCGCAACAAGGACCTGGTGTTCTGGGAAAAGAAGTTCCGCGATTGTTGCGACGAACTGATCCTGTGTACCAACGACGGCTCCGCCGGCATGAAAGGCATGATTACCGACGGCATCAAGGTCGCCATGGCCAAGCATGATGACATCGACGAAGTGGTCGCCATCGGCCCGCCGGTGATGATGAAAGCCTGCGCCGATGCGACACGCGCCGCCAAGATCAAGACCATGGTCAGCGTCAATCCGATCATGGTGGATGGCACCGGCATGTGCGGCGGTTGCCGCGTCAAGGTCGGCGATCAGGTCAAGTTCGCCTGCGTTGACGGACCCGACTTTGATGGGCACCTGGTTGATTTTGACGACCTGATGCTGCGCCTGCAGCGTTACACCACAGTCGAAAAAGAAGCTCACGAGCGCTGGTCCGAAAGCTGCCGCATGGCCAAGCCGGTCGATAACACAGTACAAAGCTAAGTTGATTTGGTAATTCATGGTGCGGGTCTTTCAGCGCCAGATGGATTACTCGTGCAGGTTTGAATAGTTGCTAGAGGAATTACAGATGGCAAAGAAGAAGACGATACGAACGATTCCGCAGGAACGCACGCCGATGCGCGAGCTGGACGCCAAAGTTCGGGCCACAAACTTTGAAGAGGTGGCCTGTGGCTACAGCCTCGAAGATGCTTTGCGCGAGTCAGACCGTTGTCTGATGTGCCCGGACGAGCCCTGCATCTCCGGCTGCCCGGTCGGCATCAACATCCCGGGCTTTATCCAGAAGATTGGCGAAAAGAATCTGCGCGGCGCCTACGACATTCTGACCGATACCAATCTGTTGCCGTCAATCTGCGGTCGCGTTTGCCCGCAGGAGAACCAGTGCGAAGGCGTTTGCACGGTTGGCGACTCGCTTGAAGCGGTGGCCATCGGTCGCCTTGAACGTTTTGTCGGCGACACGGCGATCAAGGAAGGTTGGGTCAACATTCCGCACATCGAGCCAACGCGCTTTCGCGTCGGTATTGTCGGCTCCGGGCCGGCCGGCATGGCGTGCGCGGCTGACATGGCCAAAGCCGGTTGCGATGTCACGGTCTACGAAGCCTTTCACCAACCCGGCGGCGTGCTGAAGTACGGCATTCCCGATTTCCGCCTTCCCAACGAAGTGATCGACGCCGAAATCAACAACTTGAAGAAATTTGGCGTCAAGTTCGAGTGCAACACCCTGGTTGGACGCCTGTTCACGATCGAGCAGATGATCGAAGAGATGGGATATCACGCGGTCTTTGTCGGCGTCGGCGCCGGCTACCCGACCATGCTCAACATTCCCGGCGATTCGCTCAACGGCGTTCTCTCGGCCAATGAATTGCTGACGCGCTGCAACCTGATGCGGGCGCGCGATTTTCCGAACTTCGACACGCCACTGCCGATCGGCAAACGGGTCGCGGTGGTCGGCGCGGGCAACACTGCGATGGACGCGGTGCGCGTGTCAATCCGACTCGGCGCCGAGAAAGTTTATTGCGTCTATCGCCGCTCCCGCACCGAAGCGCCGGCGCGCGCTGAGGAAGTCCATCACGCCGAGCAGGAAGGTGTGGAATACCACTGGCTGACCAATCCCGTGGCGGTGCTGGACGATGGCAAGGGTAGCGTGCGGGGCATGCGTTGCGTGCGGATGGAACTCGGCGAGCCTGACGATTCGGGGCGGCGCAGGCCGGTTCCGGTGAAGGGCAGCGAATTCGACTTCGAGGCAGATCTAATCGTCTACGCGATTGGCACCAATGCCAATCCGATCATGGGTCAGACCTCCAAACTCAAGTTGAACAAATGGGGCTATATCGGCACCGATGACACACTCGCCACTTCGCTTGCCGGCGTCTTTGCCGGGGGCGACATCGTTACCGGCGCGGCAACCGTGATCGAAGCCATGGGCGCCGGCCGCAAGGCCGCCCGCAGCATGAAGGCCTATCTCGGCATCAGGGACTCTGCGCTGGCCTACGGCAGCGCCGGCGAGGCGGGTGCCAGCACCCTGTTTGGAATCGACACCAGAGAGCGCAATTTCGCGCGGGTGCGGGTCGCCTGAGAATCGCTCAACAGCGTCTACGGAAAAAAGCATGAACCAAATGACAAAAGAGAAGCCGGCCAAAAAGTCCTCCAGCAAGACGCTGGAAACAGTCGGCGCTAAATCGCCGCTCCGCCTGAAAGAGCACATCGTTGAGATCATCAGCGACTCCGGCGAAGGCGCACAAAAGTGCGGCCAGTCGCTGGGCTCGATCGCGGCGCAGATGGGCAACGGCATCTGGACCACTGAAATCATTCCGGCCGAGATTCGGCCACCGGCGCGCAGCGTCGCAGGCGCCAGCGGCAACCGCATCCGCATCGGGTCGGGCTATATCACCAATGGCGGCGACGAGACCGACCTGGTGGTCGCGTTCAACGAGCAGGTCTTGCTTGGGCGGGTACGGGCGAAAGAACTCAAACCCGGCTGCACCATTTTGCTCGAGAGCATGTGGCGCGAGCACAAGGATGCAAAGATCGTGGAGTCTTACATCGAGGCCTATGACCGTCTCGTAGCGGCCGGCTACAAGGTCTATGAAATCCCGATGGAGCAGGTCTGCCGCACCATGGTGGCCGACGCCAAGCGCGGCAAGAACATGTTCGCCCTGGGTATGCTGTGCTATATCTACAGCCTCGAGGTGAAACTCGCTATCGATCAAATTGAATTGGCTTTCGGCAAGAAGGACCGCAGCGTGGTCGATGCCAACATCATGCTGCTCGAAGCCGGGCAAAAGTGGGCGGCAGCCAATCTGGATTTTTGCTACAGCATCCCTGCAACGCGTGCGACTGAGCCGCAAATCGTGGTCAACGGCAATACGGCGCTGGCCCTTGGCGTGCTCGGATCTGGCATGGAAATCTGCGCCATGTACCCGATTACGCCGGCGACGTCAGCTTCGCACTATCTGTCCGAAGTGTTTGAAAAAGTCGGCGGCATGGTGCACCAGGCGGAGGACGAAATCGCCGCCTGCGCCTTCGCCATCGGCGCCTCCTACGCCGGCAAGTGCACCATCACCATCACCTCCGGTCCCGGTTATTCACTCAAGCAGGAGGCCATCGGCCTGGCCGTCATGGGCGAGATTCCGCTGGTGGTGGTCAACGTCATGCGCGGTGGTCCCAGCACCGGTCAACCTACCAAAATGGAACAAGGCGACCTGATGACCGCCATTTTTGGTAGCCATGGAGATGCACCCAAGGTGGTCATGGCGCCGGGCACGATCGAGGAATGTTTTTACTCCATCTTGACCGCCCGCAAGATTGCCGAAACCTTCAACATGGTCGTGGTGATTCTGACCGACTCCGGTCTGGCCACCTCGCAACAACCGTTTCCGCGGCCTCAATTCAATGAATCCTGGATGGCGCCGCCGATTGACCAAAGCCCGGTACCCAAGGGCGCAAAGCCGTATGACTGGGACGACACCACCGGGCTCGCACGCCGCTTCATTCCGGGGCAGCCCGGCGGCATGCACACCCTCACCGGTCTCGCGCACGACCGCGACAGCCATGTGGCGTACGACGCCGACATCAACGAACAAACGCTGCGCTTTCGCAGTCTGAAGCTGGCCGCGCTGCAAAAGACACTCAAGACACCCACCGTGTTCGGCGCCGCCAAGGGCGACCTGCTGGTGATTGGCTGGGGCAGCACCAAAGGCGCGATCGAGGAAGCCGTCGAAGGGATTCGCGCCGAGGGTTACAAAGTGTCGTCGCTGCACCTGCAGTTCCTGCAGCCGCTGCCGCCGGGAATCAAGGAGATCATGCAGGGTTTCAAGAAGGTCATGACGATAGAGAGCAATTGGAGTGACCGGCCAGAGGACAAGATCATTGATGAAAACAACCGCCGCTATTCGTCGGTTGCGATCCTGCTGCGCTCGCGCTACCTGGTTGACATCGACTGCTGGAGCGAGGTCAGGGGTCAACCGATCAAGCCCAGCACGATCCGCCGCGTGATGCTCAAACAACTGCAAAAGTAAAAGTACAGAAAGGTGATAACACCATGAACATGATGTCCGCCACGGAGTGCCTGCTGGAGATGTGCGACGAGCATTTCGAACTCGAAGACTATCAAAGCGGCGTGCCGCGCTGGTGCACCGGATGCGGTGACAACGCCATTCTGACAGCCGTACAAAGGCTTTGCCGGGACGAAGCCTTGTTGCCGGAGAAGACCGTGTTTGTCTCGGGCATCGGCTGCTCCAGCCGCTTTCCGCATTACATGAAGACCTATGGCTTTCATGGCATTCATGGCCGTGCGCTGCCAGTCGCCGAAGGCGTCAAGATGGCTCGGCCTGACCTGACCGTGTTCGTCAACACGGGCGATGGCGACTGCTGCAGCATTGGCGCGGCGCACTGGATTCACGCCATCCGCTACAACATGAACCTCACGGTTTTCCTGCACGATAATCAGATTTATGGTCTGACCAAGAAACAGGCCTCGCCAACCTCACCGCGTGGCACCAAGAGCAACACCACGCCGCGCGGCAGTTACCTCGAAGCCTTGAATCCGCTGACCGTAACGCTGGGTGTGCAGAACGTCTCTTTCGTGGCCCAGGCGGTTGACTGGATACCGGAGGTGCTGTACGACATCGTGAAGGCCGCTTACCATCACAAGGGGCTGTCCTTTGTTCGCATTGTGCAGCGCTGCCCCGAGTGGCTGCCCACGTCACTGGACCCCTGGCTGAACGACCCGAATCGGGTTCAATTGCTCAATCATGAAGACGGTCTGCAAACCAGTCCCGGCATGTCCCGGATCTACAAGAACCAATTGCAGCACGACCCGGCCAACATTGACCGGGCACGTGAAATCGCATCCGGTCACGACACGATTCCGGTCGGCATCCTGTACCGCAACCCCAGCGTTCCCTGTTACGAAGACCTGCGTTTGTCGGACAAACTGCGCACAGCCGAGTTGACGCGCACCGGACTGAACGCAGAGTTGGACAAGTACACGGTCTGGCCACAAGACGCACAGAAGGCAGGTAAATAAGACATGCAAGCAGATACTCAAGCCCAGGTTTCTTTTTTCCTCACCGGCCGGCGATCCAGCGAGCACCTTGACGCGGTCGATGGACTTGGCCTGCGCCCTGCCCTTTTCGCTGGCTATCGGGAACTGAACCAGCTTCGCTATGATTTTCCGGTCGTCTTGATCGACGGGCCGTCCGGCGGTGAATTTGCGCAATCGCTGTCGGGCATCATCGACAGCGCTTTGACAAGCGTCGCGCGCGGCAGTGATGCAGACCGTGTCAGAAAACATGCACTGCGAATCGAACAGCAAGTGCGCACGCTTGCCGCCAACACGTCGGGCGAAACTTTTGCTGCGCTGTGGGACAAGGCCGTCGGCCAACTCGGCAAGTCGGCAGACAAGTCTTTCGAAGACAGCGCCCGGCGCACCCGCGCCGCGATCAAGATCAAGGGTACGGTGGTCGATTGCGATGCCGCGCTGCCGTCACGCCTGCTGCAGCATTCATGGGCCGCAGTGCAAAGACAAAAAGCCCTAAGCTTTCGCAAGGACCTAGACCGGCTGGTACTGAAGTTGTCGGACATTCTGAAGGCCGACTATGAACGCTCTGACGCCGGGCGCAGCGCCAAGAACCTGCAAGCGGCCGTGGGGACCGGTTTTGGCGACACCTTCGACTTCAGCGCGATGTCGCGCATCCTTTCCAAAGGTCTGCCGAAGCAAGCTTTTTCCGAGAGTCGACGCAAGCGCATTGGCGAACTGCTGGCCACCTTGAATGCGCAGCAGTTCATTCCCTCGAACGGCGCGCCAACAAACAAGGCTGGCGCTGGCAACCCCTACCCTTTTCTTTTCAGTAGCTGTGCTGAGGCACTCACTGCATTTCGCCAGCGCGGACCCCAGTTGATCGAGCTGGCCAAAGCGATTGCGATGGCCGAACTCGAAATCAGCGGCCAGTACAGCGAAGCCCGGCACGACGCCCTGTTTGGGCAGTTCGGCGCGAATGGACTCGACCTGCAGGATATGGCTCGGTTTCCTGACTATCTGGTCTGCGTCAATGCCGCCACCATGGATGCCGTCGAGCACGCCCAACTGATGGAAATCCTGTCTTCGGGGCTGCCGATCAAGACCCTGCTGCAGATCGATGACATCCTCGATCAGTCGCCCCAGGGCGAAGGGAGCCCGACCAGCGGCTTGCGCAGTCGGAAAATTGCCACTATGGCGATCGGTCTCAACGACGTCTATGTGCTGCAATCGACCAGTTCCAATCTGTTGCGTTGCCAGGAGCGTGTGCTGCGTGGTTTGAGCTACCGTGGACCCGCCCTGTTCAGCGTGTTTTCCGGGGCCAGCGCCAGTGCCGCAGGGCTGCCCCCTTACCTGGTGTCGGCCGCAGCGATGGAGTCGCGCGCCTTTCCGGCCTTCACTTACGACCCCTCCGCCGGTGCCAACTGGGCATCGCGTTTCTTCCTTGATACCAACACCCAGGTCGATCTGGACTGGCCGGTGCAAACCTTCACCTTTGAGGACGAGCAGCACCAACGGGTCTCCGAAGAACTGGCTTTCACCTTGGTCGACTTCGTCGCCAGTGACCGTCGCTACGCCAAATGCCTGGCGCGCGTTCCAAAAGCGAAGTGGAATGGCAGCATGATCCCGGTGCAGGAGAGCCTGGCACATCAGCGCAATGGCATGCCCGACAAAGTGCCCAGTCTGCTGATGGTCGACGCCGATGACGTGCTGCAGAAAGTCATCGTCGACGAGCGCCTGATCCGCGAGGCGCGGCGCTGCCTTGAGACCTGGCACAGCCTGCAGGAACTCGGTGGTGTGCACAATTCGCACGCGGAGAAACTGCTGGCGTGTGAGAAGCAAGCCTGGGAAGAGCGCCTGCAACAGGCCGCCCAGACGCAAGCGGCGAGCGTGCCAGCACCTGCTGTGGCGGCGACAGCAAGCCCAGCAGCCGTGGTGCCCGCGGCCAACGCTGCAGTCGAACAGGAACCCGCGAGATCACCGGACGAGGCCTACATCGAGACGGCGCGCTGCTCAACTTGCAACGAGTGCACCACACTCAACAACAAGTTGTTCGCTTACGACGGAAACCAGCAAGCCTACATCAAGGACCTTGCTGCAGGCACTTACGCACAACTGGTGGAAGCAGCAGAGAGTTGCCAGGTTTCCATCATTCATCCCGGCAAGCCGCGCAATCCGAAGGAGCCGGGTCTGGAAGAATTGCTCAAGCGCGCAGAGCCGTTTCTGTAGAGCACTCCTGCTGGCGCAGGAGCTTGGGAAGTTTCTGACTGCAGGCTTGCAGGAAGTGTGATATTTTCCGAAGAATTGGTACGTGCTACCCAATTAATATTATCGATACCTGTTATATTGCACTGCAACATTTCCTGAAAGGAATCTTCCGTGCTCTACCAACTCTACGAGACCCAGCGTTCCTTGATGGAGCCTTTTTCCGACCTCGCGCGGTCAGCGGCAAAAGTCTACGCCAATCCGCTGAGCTGGTTGGGACAGAACCCGTTTGCGCAACGCATTTCGGCCGGCTACGACCTGATGCACCGTCTGGGCAAGGACTATGAAAAGCCCGAGTTCGGCCTGCGAACGGTTGAAGTGGACGGCGTCGCTGTGGCGATTCACGAACGCATCGAAATCAACAAGTCATTTTGTGAATTGCGCCGCTTCAAGCGCTTTAGTGACGACCCGGCGACGCTTGACAAACTGAAGGAACAGCCCGCGGTCCTGATCGTTGCGCCCTTGTCGGGTCACTACGCAACACTGTTGCGCGACACCGTGAAGACCATGCTCAAGGATCACAAGGTCTACATTACCGACTGGAAGAACGCCCGCCTGATCCCGCTCTCGGAAGGTGAATTTTCTCTTGACGACTATGTGAATTACGTGCAGGAATTCATCCGTCACCTGCAGGGTATTTATGGCAACTGCCATGTCGTCAGCGTCTGCCAGCCGACGGTGCCGGTACTTGCCGCGGTCTCACTGATGGCCAGTCGCGGCGAGGAGACACCACTGACCATGACCATGATGGGCGGACCGATTGACGCCCGCAAGTCCCCCACCGCGGTCAACAACCTGGCCATGAACAAGAGTCACGACTGGTTTGAACACAACGTGATTTACCGTGTCCCCAGCACTTTCCCCGGCGCCGGACGACGCGTCTATCCGGGTTTCTTGCAGCACTCCGGCTTTGTCGCAATGAATCCGAGCAACCACGCCAAGAGCCATTACGACTACTTCCAGGACCTGATCAAGGGCGACGGTGCGAGCACCGAAGCGCACCGCAAGTTCTACGACGAGTACAACGCGGTGCTCGACATGGACGCCGACTACTATCTGGATACGATCCGTGTCGTGTTTCAGGATTTCAGTCTGGTCAACGGCACCTGGGACGTCAAGAATGCAGACGGGGAGATCGAACGAGTGCGCCCGCAGGACATCAAGAAGACCGCCCTGTTCTCGATCGAAGGCGAACTCGACGACATTTCGGGCTCCGGCCAGACCGAAGCCGTGCACAGCATCTGCAGCGGCGTCACCGCATCGGAACAAAGACACCTTGAGGTCAAGGGGGCCGGACACTACGGCATCTTCAGTGGTCGCCGCTGGCGCGAAGTTGTTTACCCGCAGGTCAAGTCGTTCATCCTGCAGCATCAACCGAAGAAAGCTGCACGCAGGAAGACCAGCACCCGCAAATAGCCATGCCTGCTGTGCTGGCTGCCCAGGTGCTCGCGCAGCTGCCGCAAACACAGTGCAGGCGTTGCGGCTACAGCGACTGCGCGGCCTACGCCGAGGCGATTGCCAAGGGATCGGCCGCCATCAACCAATGTCCGCCCGGCGGTGCACAGGGGATCGAACGGCTGGCCGCCGTCACCGGTCGGCCGATCGTGGCATTGAACCCGGTGCATGGCAGCGAGGGGCCCCTGCGCCTTGCCTTCATTGACGAAGCCTGGTGTATTGGTTGCACGCTGTGCATCAAGGTCTGCCCGACCGACGCCATCATGGGTAGCAACAAACTGATGCACACCGTGATCGAGACCTACTGCACTGGCTGCGAACTGTGCCTGCCGGTGTGTCCGGTGGACTGCATTGAGCTTGAAAACGTCAGCGGCACTGCGAGCGGCTGGGCGGCATGGTCGCCACGACAGGCCAATCTGGCACATACTCGCTATGAATTCCATCAGCTTCGCGGCACCCGCGAAGCCATCGAGAGCGAGTTCCGCCTGGAACAAAAGCGCGACGTCATCGAGGCGGCTCTGGAGCGCGCCCGGCTCAAGCCTAAGATCGGCTCAGGCCCCGCCGAGAATCCTCCGCCGGGCCGCCGCAAGGACGATTAGCCCCCTCGTGGGCTTGGTCAGCCCAGGGCGTCGTTGACCTGGTCGTTGAATTCGGCGAGGCTGACCGCATCGCCAATCTCGCGCGGCATGGCGTCCCTGACCGAAAACACCCCCAGCGTCTTGTCATTTGCCGAAACAATCGGCAAATGCCGAAAGCCGCGCTCGATCATCATCAAGACGGCTTCCGCGACCTTCATGTCGGGCCCCACCGTCTGTGGGTTGGGCGTCATCACGTCGCAGACTTTTGTAGTCTGAGGGTTGAGCGCCTTGGCCAGCACACGTGTCATCAGATCACGCTCGGTCAAAATGCCCAGCATGCAACCGGAACTGTCCGTGATCAGGACATTGCTCGAACTGGCCTTGGTCATGACGCAGGCCGCTTCCCAGACGCTCGCGTGCTGCGGCAAGGTAACCACATGACGCTGTGTCAAGGATTGAAAAACAGTCCGTTCGGGCATGGTGCGAGTCCTTTCAAAAATCGCGGTTGATGGGTGGCGGCGGAGATGACTGTCTAGCGCAGCGATGCGTTGATTCGTTCCAGCACCCGTGACCCGGGGCACAATGTCTTGACGCCCAAGGCATTGAGCGGCGTATCGCTGGTATTGAGCGACATGTGCAGGTCCGTCGCAATCGGGTCCAGGTACAACAGTCCGGTGACGACTTCGCCGCGCACCTGATGCGAGTTCATGTAGCTCAGTGCCGCGTAGCGATCGGTCGGGTCGTAGTCCTCGTGCAACTTGCGCAGACGCAGCGTCGAGCCATCGTGCTGCTGCACGTCAATCACGGAACCCGGTGCGTACTCGGCGGTGATCTCCTCGCGTGAGGTCATGAAGTCGATGCGACTGACGGCTTCGTTGTGCTGGCGCACGTAGTCGTAGCTCTTGGTGCTGCCGCCGTGGTTGTTAAACGTGACGCAAGGACTGATGACGTCGATGAACGCTGCGCCACCATGGTCGATCGCGCCTTTGATGAGCGGCACCAATTGCGCCTTGTCACCCGAGAAACTGCGGGCCACATAGGTGGCGCCCAGTTGCAGTGCCAGCCCGACCAGATCGACCGGACTGTCGCTGTTGATGACGCCTTTCTTGCTTTTGGATCCGCGGTCAGCGGTGGCAGAAAACTGGCCCTTGGTCAATCCGTAGACGCCGTTGTTCTCGACAATGTAGGCCATGCGAACGCCGCGGCGCATGGCATTGGCAAACTGTCCCAAACCGATGGAGGCCGAATCACCGTCGCCGGAGACGCCCAGATAGAGCAGATCACGGTTCGCCAGGTTCGCTCCGGTCAGCACCGAGGGCATGCGGCCGTGTACGGTATTGAAGCCGTGCGAGGCGCCCAAGAAATAGTCCGGCGTCTTGGAACTGCAGCCGATGCCGGACAATTTGGCGACCCGATGCGGCTCGATATTGAGTTCCCAGCAGGCCTGAATGATGGCGGCCGAGATCGAGTCATGACCACAGCCGGCGCACAAGGTGGAGATGCGGCCCTCGTAGTCGCGCCGGGTGTAGCCGACCTTGTTCGTGGTCAGCGTCGGGTGATGCAGTTTGGGTTTGGCGAGGTAGGTCATGCCGCCTCCTTTTGCGTCTGGATCGACGCGTTCAGCGCCGGCTGCAGGTTCAGCTCGATGAACTGGGTGATGAAGCGCGCCGTAATCGGCGTGCCGTCGTAATGCAGCACCTTGACCAGCCGCGAGGGGTCGATCGCCAGTTCATTGACCAGCATTGACGACATTTGACCGTCTCGATTTTGTTCTACCACAAATACCTTGGCGTGTTCGGCGATGAAACGATCCACCGAGGCCGGAAACGGAAAAGCGCGCAAGCGCAACGCGTCGATGTGAATGCCGTCCGCCGTCAGTTCGTCGAGCGCCTCCTGCATGGCCGGACTGGTCGAACCAAAATAGATCACGCCGACCGTGCTGGGCTGCTCGGCTTTGCGCAGCACCGGTTGCGGCACCAGATCGGCCGCCGTAGCGAACTTGTGCAGCAGGCGCTCCATGTTGTAGATATAGTCGGGGCCCCGCTCGGAATAGCGCGCGTAAGGGTCACGCGTCGTGCCACGGGTGAAGAAACTGCCTTTGGTCGGATGCGTCCCCGGCAACGTGCGCCAGGGAATGCCATCGCCATCAACGTCCTTGTAACGACCAAAATCCTTGCCGGCCTCAAGCTCTTCAGCGCTCATGACCTTGCCACGGTCATAGCCGCGCTTGTCATCCCAGACAAAGGGCTTGCACAGACGCTGGTTCATGCCGATGTCCAGATCGGTCATGACGAAGATCGGCGTCTGCAAGCGATCCGCCAAATCAAGCGCCGCCGCCGACTGCTCAAAACACTCATACGGGTCTTCCGGGAACAGCAGCACATGCTTGGTATCGCCATGCGAGGCATAGGCGCAGCTCAGCAGGTCGGACTGTTGTGTGCGCGTCGGCATGCCGGTCGAGGGACCGCCACGCTGCACGTTGATGATGGTCACCGGGATCTCGGCAAAGTAGGCCAGTCCAATAAATTCAGACATCAGGGAGATGCCCGGTCCCGACGTCGCCGTGAAAGCGCGTGCCCCGTTCCAGCCGGCTCCGACCACCATGCCGATCGAAGCCAGTTCATCCTCGGCCTGCACGATGGCGACATTGCTGCGCCCGGTCTGTTCATCCACCCGGTATTTGTCGCAATACTTCTGGAAGGCTTCCGGCACCGAGGACGAGGGTGTGATCGGATACCAGGCAGCAACGGTGGCGCCACCGTAGACGCAACCGAGCGCTGCCGCACTGTTGCCATCAGTGAATATCTGGTTACCCACCTTGTCGGCGCGACGCACGCGCAGGCCGAGCGGCGCGCTCAGGTGCTGCGTCACATAGTCGCGCCCCAGATGCAGGGCCCGAACGTTGGAATCGAGCAGCATCTCCTTGCCTCGATACTGCTCTGAGAACAGCTTCTCGAAGACCTCGGCTTCGACGTCGAGCAGCACCGACAGGGCCCCGACATAGATGATGTTCTTGAACAACTGGCGCTGGCGCGGGTCGGTATAGGCCGCGTTGGCGATCTCGGTCAGCGGTATACCAATGATCTCGATGTCCTTGCGAAAACGCGATTCCGGAATCGGCCGCGTGCTGTCGTAAAACAAGTAGCCGCCGGTTTCGATCTCCGCCACATCGATATCCCAGGTCTGCGGATTCATCGCCACCATCATGTCAACACCACCGCGGCGCCCTCCATAGCCCTTTTCGCAGACACGCGCCTCATACCAGGTCGGCATGCCCTGAATATTGCTGGGGAAGATATTGCGCGGGCTGACCGGCACGCCCATGCGCATGATGGCCTTGGCGAACAACTCGTTGGCCGAGGCTGAGCCGGATCCGTTGACATTGGCGAACTTGATGACAAAGTCGTTAACAGCTTCGATATGTTTCATGCGACCTCCATCGCGCGGCGAACCACTTTTCCATCACGACATTTCGGCCCTGCCTGGGTCGTACTGAACAAGAATTTCTGCATGTCCCAGGCACCGGTCGGGCAGCGCTCGGCACACAGGCCGCAATGCAGGCAAACGTCTTCATCCTTGACCATCACGCGACCCGTCTTCAAGGCGCCTGACACATAAAGGTCCTGCGCAAGGTGGCTGGCCGGCGCTTTCAGACGCGTGCGTAGATCGGGCTCATCGCCGTTCTTGGTGAAGGTGATGCAGTCCATCGGGCAGATGTCGACGCAGGCATCACATTCAATGCAGGTGTGCTTGGTAAACACGGTCTGTACATCGCAATTAAGGCAGCGATCGGCTTCCTTGAAAGCGGTTGCGGCGTCAAAGCCCAACTCCACCTCAACCCGGATACTGGCCAGTGCCACCTCTGCCTTTGCCCATGGCACTTTGAAGCGGCCGTCGTTCGATACGTCGCTGTCATAACTCCACTCATGAATACCCATCTTGGCGGACATCAAGTTGGTCATTGGCGCCGGACGCCGATGAATGTCCTCGCCGTGCAGGAATCGATCAATCGAGACTGCAGCCTCATGACCATGCGCCACGGCAGTAATGATGTTCTTCGGACCATACGCCGCATCGCCGCCGAAGAACACCTTTGGCACGGTCGATTGAAATGCATCGGGCACCAGCACCGGCAGCCCCCATTTGTCGAACTCGATGCCGACATCGGCCTCGATCCACGGGAAAGCGTTTTCCTGACCGACCGCGATCAGCACGTCATCGCAGGCCACCAGCACATCCGGCTCACCGGTTGGCACCAGAGAGCGCCGACCTTTTTCGTCGTACACCGCCTTGACAATTTCGAAGCGCATGCCGGTCAGCTTGCCATTCGCATGCTCGAAAGTCTTGGGCACGTGGAAGTTCAAAATTGGAATACCTTCATGCACTGCGTCCTCTTTTTCCCAGGGTGATGCCTTCATCTCTTCAAAGCCGCTGCGCACGATCACCTTGACATCGGTACCGCCCATGCGGCGCGCCGAGCGGCAGCAGTCCATCGCGGTGTTGCCGCCGCCGAGCACGATGACACGCTGGCCGACGCTTGTGATGTGATTGAAAGAAACCGATGCCAGCCAGTCGATACCGATATGGATATTTTCCTTGACGTCCCAACGTCCCGGAATATCCAGATCACGGCCGCGCGGCGCGCCGCAACCGACAAACACGGCGTCATAGCCTTGTGTCAGCAGCTGGCGCATGGAATCGATGCGCTGACCGCTCTTGAAATCAACGCCCAGATCAAGGATGTAGCCGGTCTCTTCATCGATCACCGACTCGGGCAGGCGAAAACGCGGTATCTGGCTGCGAATGAAGCCACCCGCCTTGGCCTCGCCGTCGAACACCGTCACCTCATAGCCCAGTGGCGCCAGATCCCGTGCCACCGTCAATGATGCCGGACCGGCGCCGACGCAGGCGACACGCTTGCCATTTCGGGGGGCAACTGCCGGCATGCGACGCTTGACGTCGTCCTTGTTGTCGGCGGCAACCCGCTTGAGGCGGCAGATCGCGACCGGCTCGGGATGTTCGCCATTGCTCTCTTCGACCCGGCCTCGGCGGCACGCAGGCTCGCAGGGTCGGTCGCAGGTGCGCCCCAGTACCCCTGGAAACACGTTGGAAACCCAGTTGACCATGTAGGCATCGGTGTAACGACCCTGCCCGATCAGCCGGATGTACTCAGGTACCGGAGTGTGCGCCGGACATGCCCACTGGCAATCGACGACTTTGTGAAAATAATTTGGATTGGCGATATTGGTAGGCTGCAAGTCTGTCTCCTAAACTCCCGTCACGTCGCTACAGCGGCCGGGCGAAGCGCGAGTGTACGCCAGCACCAGAGCGAAATCGCCGCCCGTCACCGCCATAACAAGTGACACTTATCACACATTGACCTACATCAAAGGTCTAGATCCGAAGGCGGCCACCACCTCGTCCGGCGCCTGCACCAGCTCAATCAGCACACCTTCGCCACTGATTGGAAATTCATCGTTCGACCTGGGGTGCAGGAAGCAGATGTCAAAACCGGCAGCTCCTTTGCGAATACCGCCCGGCGCAAATCGCACGCCATGGCTCGACAACCACTCGACCGCTTTGGGCAAGTCATCAATCCACAAGCCAACGTGGTTCAGCGGCGTGCTGTGAACCGCAGGCTTTTTGTCGACGTCGATTGGCTGCATTAGGTCCACTTCCACCTTGAACGGACCGCTGCCGATGGCACAAATGTCTTCGTCCACATTCTCGCGTTCGCTGCGAAAATTACCAGTAACCTCCAGGCCCAGCATCTCGACCCAGAGTGTCTGCAGGCGGCCCTTGTCCGGGCCGCCAATCGCGATCTGCTGGATGCCCAGCACCTTGAAGGGGCGCAGCCCTGGTTGCATGTTCATAAATTGCTCCTGAATTCCAGTACCCGCACCCCGGCCAACTTGCGAAAATCTTTCACATTGCGCGTCAGTACCGCATAGCCATAGCGCAGTGCAGTGGCGCCAATCAAGGCGTCGTGGGCACCGATGGTTTCCTGGGCTGGCAACTGCGACAACAGTTGCGCATGCACCCTGGCCGTCTCCAGGTCCACGGGCAACGCCGGTAAAGCAGACAGCAGCGCTTCAACAAAAGCAGTTCGTCTGGCGCGCACTCCGGGGTCCTGCGCACGATGCACACCCACCAATAATTCGGATGCCGTAATGGCGCTGATGTAGGCCGTACCCTCATCCTGAAAGCGTCCAAAGTCAAGCGCACTCTGACTCCGCTCAGCCAGAATCAACACATCGGTGTCGATCACGAGGCCCATGCATCGTCCACTTGTCGCAGTTGGCCTACCGCTGCGGCCACATCGGTTTCGAACTGTTTTGCTTCTGCGGCGTCCAGAAGGGGCAAGGAGGCAAACATGCGATCGAGTTGCGCAATCGGGAAACCCCCAGCCGGGTTAGGCGGGGCAATGCACGCAATAACGTCACTGCCCCGGGTCACGTCCAGCGTGACGCCCTGGTAGCGCACACGGTTTAGAAACTCCGAGAAATTGCGCGCCAACGTCGTGGCGCTAATGGTTTGGTGTGACATGTGATTAATCTGAAAATATGATTATCTGATTAAACATCAAACTCCCAGCATGTGCAAGTCTGGAGATAAACCATGATTCACTGCTACGTCACCGGGGTCCAGTGTGAAATCAACGACGCCTACGTGTTGAACCGGCGCGAGGCCCGCAACTTACTGGACCGCCTCAAAGCCCGTGTCGTGAGCCTCAGACGCGTGCTGGAACAGCTTTCGCCGCTGGACGACATGGAAGCAAGTGAATTCGCCGCAGTGACAAAGCGCATGAATTTTTCCGCCAAAAAACACAGGCTGGTCTGCAAGGCTGTGGCCAAAGGCATGGCACCGGGTTTTCCGGAGATCAAGCTGTTTTTGACGTTCGAGCAATACCGGGCGAACGTGCGCAAAACGGTGCTGCAGGGCTTGCGCGAACACCCCACGCTGGGCAAGGAGGTGCAGGACATTGACGACGCGACCCTGCTGCAAGCGGATAAGACCGGCAGACGTGTCCTCCATCTGATCGACTGTCATCGAGCCTTGCCAGCAAACGTGCGTAACGCCATCGCACTGGGTGCCGTTGTGCGTCTTCGTGGACGCAGCGCCGAGGATATTGCCAAGCTCATTCGCACGGTCGCCGCATCGAATGGCGAAGGCGATTCCATGGGTTTGACCCAGGCTCATTTGGAAGCAGTGCGGAGTCTGGAGCAAGTGACTCAGGCTCGCGTAAACACGGAGCCAGCCCCGCAGGGCGGCCTGGTCTGATCATGAAGAATAATCTCCATGCCGACAAGCCCGCGCCTCTGCTGATTTTGGGACATGCTGTCTGCGCGGCAGACCTGGCACTGAGGCGGATTTTGCATGCCAAGGAGCGCGACCAGCCACTGATCGTGATTGACTACCAAGGCTTGCTCGCATCCGCATTGACCAACCGAAACAAGGGCAACCTGGGCAAATCTCCGCTGCTATGGTGCGATCTGGCCAACCGGCGCAGACCGAACGCAATGTTCCGCTTCACGCAGTCGTCCGGTATGAAAATTGCGCTGCGCGGTTTCATTGAGCAGTGTGTTCGCCACATGGTGGTGCCGGTTTCGCCCGCAACTATTGAGGCCGTCGTCGAACTGGCGCACCGCATGGCCGACCAGGGCAGCATCGGTCTCGCCGCCCTGGTCAACAGTCTTCGCAGACCCGAAACATCGCATCTTTTGCGCCGCGACCAGAACATTGGCCACGATCTGGATCAACTGATCGATCTGTTGGCATGGGCGCTGCGTTTCCCTTCGGTCTGGAGCCTGTCCGAAGGCAACAACCCGGTCAAGCTGAGTCGCCACCTGGCTATGGGTGGCACTATCTGGATTGAAATGGCAGGGGCTCACTTCGAACTGATCGAGCATCAACTGGTTTCATGGATGGTTGACGCTGCCATTGCCGATGCGCTGCTGTCCAGCAAGCCAGAGCGGCCCAATGGGCAGGTCAAACCGCATGCCCCGATTGTTCTGTACGGCTTTCCAAGCGCTTGCCCACACACGTTCGCATGCCATGCGGTTGCAGCAAAGCACATTGGTATCTTTCCGTTCTCCAACAACCACAGCCTGCCTATGCCAGCCAAACAATGGCTCGACGCTGGGTGTGATGTGTGGATTTCCGGCCCCGTGGGCGAGCTGCCAGCCAATACAAAAACCGCATGGTTGAACGATGCCGAGCGTCTGCGCCTCAAGGACCTGGAAATCGGCCAGGTCTGGGTCCGCTCTGGCACAGACAAAAAGGCAGTGACGGCGCTGGTGCGGCCGCCGGAACCCGAGGCACAAATGTCGCGCACCATTCGCCATCAGTCATTCAAGCGACTGCGCACCTCGCCGGTAAAGCAGTTTTGCAGCGCGCTGTCGAATCACGACGCGCAGTTGCCGCTCAACGCCGACCTGTACCGCAGGTTGTGTGGTCACGATGCCCTGTATGCCGGTTGGTTCCGCGTGAAGTCGCACAACCGCCACTCTCATGGTTGTGACCGCATCGCGATTGAACAGTTCGGGACCATGGTCGATACGGAAATTCAGCAATTGGCCATAGAACTCGTTGAAGGTCGGTACCGTTGTCGCCCATTGCGCACAACGCGTGTTCCAAAGCCAGATGGCGACTTTCGAGTCTTGAAGGTGGCGTGCGTTCGCGATCGGGTAGTACAGGCAGCCTGTCTGCATTTGATAGAGCCCCTGTTCGAGCCTCGCTTCAGCGCCGGCAGCTTTGCCTTTCGGCCCGGGCGCGGTGCGCACCATGCGGTCGCCATGGCGCGCTCCGCTATCCGCGCCGGAAGACACTGGGCCGTTGTGGCCGATATCAAAAAGTGTTTCGACAGTATTGACCACGACATCGTCCTGCGACTGCTGGGAGATGTGATTGGAGACCATGATTTATTGCAACTGGTGCGGCAATGGTTGGTGGCCGATGTCATTGATTTCATGGACATCATCCCGGCCGAATTGGGCGTGCCGCAAGGGGAAGCCATTTCGCCCCTGCTGGCTAATATCTATCTGGATCCATTGGACAAGGAGTTCGAGCGATCGGGTATCACCTTTGTGCGCTATGCCGACGACTATCTAGTCTTGTGCGATTCAGAAGCCGAGGCACAGGCGGCGCTGCGGCTGATGACCGAGTTCTTGCAGGGGGTGTTGCGCCTGACGCTGAAACCCGCAAAAACCCATTACTGTCGTGTCGAGCAGGGTATCGGTTTCTTGGGCTTTCACATCGGCGTGGCCGATGTGTGCATTCCGCCCGAAAAACTTGTGATGACGACGCAAGTGATTGAAAGCCTGATCGACACCATGGCCAGCCCCGGGGCGACGCCGATTAGCAAGCACAGTGCCTTGGTCGGTTTGAACGCTCGCATTCGCGGCTTTCGCAATTATTTCCTGATCGATAACTCTCCTTCGATCCAAGCACAATTGTTGGAATTGGACGCCGCAATTGACAAGATTGCCGCCAGGAGAATTCCCGAAGGTGCAGGCTTTGACACTGCATGGCAATCGCGCGAGAAATTCGTCCCTCTGACCAATGACGTTGCCCGGCAAATGCAGACGTCGGCTGAGGTCTCCCTTTTGACTGGTGCCTACCCAGCCAACCGATCAGGCCATCCGCTCTACTTGGTTCAATCCAATCAGTTTGCCGTGCCACCCGATGGCACCAAGGTTCCGGATGCATCTGTTGATGCAACCTTGCTAAGCAGTGCCGGTAGCAAACAGCTTGAAGATGCCGATGTGCTCGTGATCGATGGCCGGCTCCATGTCATGACCAGCGGTTGCTACGTTACCGTGAGTGCGGACGATCTGGTTGTCAAGAAGCGCAAGCAGGAAATATTTCGCATGCCTATTGCCAACCTCAACATGGCTTACCTCGAAGGAAAGGGCATCGCTGTTTCTGCCGATCTGACCATGCGCCTGTGTGACAACGACGTGCCCGTTGTGTTCACGCCGTTGATAGGCGTGCCGGCGGCCATAGCGCAACCGGTGCAAAGCACGCGTGCCAACATCCGGCAGCAACAAGTGCTACGTCACAACGACCCTGACATCCTCAAGATGGGTCTGCGGATGTTGGCGGCAAAGGTTTCCAACCAAGCTTCGGTCTTGAAATATTTCGCGCGGTACCGCAAGCGCAAGGAAGACTCTGTGTATGGAAACCTGACCAGCAGCGCGGACGAAATTCGGAGTATCGCGGAAGCCCTAGATGCCTTTGACCCGACCACCGCCGGCGCGAGAGCGTCTGCGATGGGTCAGGAAGGTCGTGCGGCGGCCAAATATTGGGGTGCCTTTGCGAATCTGGTGCCAACGGAGCTTGGCTTTCCTGGTCGCCACACCCGTCATGCAACTGATTGCGTTAACAGCGCCATCAATTACACCTATGGCATTTTGTACGGTGAGATATGGCGGGCAGTTATCCGCAACGGGCTTGATCCCTACTTCGGGATCATGCACGGCACCGATCGCGACCAGGGAAGCTTGGTATTCGACCTCATCGAAGAGTACCGCGCGCCCTTTGGCGACCGATTGGTGTTGGGTATGTTGGGCCGCGGCTTCGAACTCGTGTTGGATAAGGAGGGTCGCATCAGGGCGACATGCCGCCAAAAGTTGGTGCAGGCGTTTCATAAGTTATGGCATCGCGAGATGCGCTGGCGCGGCAAGTTGCGCTCGCCTGCTGACATTCTGGAACTTCAAGTCAGCAGCATCAAGAACTCGCTCCTCGGCAAGGACGAGTACCGCCCTTTCCGGTTTCGTTGGTAATCAAAAGGAGTGAACGTCATGGACAAGCAGTTGAAAACCCAACCCAAGAAATTGCGTCGGCACCTGATTGCGCTCACGGTGCTGTCGGCCAGTCTTACAGCGTCGGCACGATGCTGGCAAGACGCAACGCTCACGCGACTGATGGGGGATGTTGCTCGGCAACATTTCTCAACCTTGTTGGCCTCCATGCCGCGCGTCGAAATTTGTTCGCCTGAGCACTTTCCAAACACGCAGATTGGTGGGCAATACCGGTTTGGGAACAGGATCATTCAGGTGCCGACCTACGGTGTCA
>CAIVLG010000193.1 GCA_903906695.1 uncultured beta proteobacterium
CCGCTGACGGTGAGCAGGCGCTGGTCTTCCTTGGTATAGATGTCGTTGGTGATGGCCACCAGGTCGTACTTGTCACGCATGGCTTTGCACAGCATCTCCAGCAGTGTCGTCTTGCCGGAGCCCACCGGCCCGCCGATGCCAACGCGCAGGGGAGGAAGCTTTTTGCTGCGGTTCTTGATGTGGTGCAGGGTCATGATCTGAACAGTCTTGAGTATTGAATTTCGTGCTGGGCGCTGAGGATCGCCAGCATCGGTGAAAAGGCCTGACGATCACTGTCGGGCAGCGACAAAGCGTGATCGATAGCGGCGGGAATTTCGGCCGTCAGCGTTGAGAGTATGCGCTGCCCCGCGCTCTGTCCCAGTGGCACGGACTTGATCGCCGCCTGCACCATGTTTTCGGCCCAGCCGAAGGCGTAGCTCAGCAGGCACTCGCGCAGCGGCGCGCTAATGCTGCTGGCCGCCAGCGCAAAGGCCAGCGGGTAGGTCGGAGACAGCGCGGCCAGGGTCTCGATCTGTGCGGCGTCCGCTGTTGTGTGATTGCGCAGCCACTCCAGCAGCGAGCGGCCCATCTGCTCGGTCTGGGCGCGCAACTCGCTGCTCTCGCGTGTCTGCAAAACCCAGGCGTTGAGCTCGGCGATTTTGTTGTGGTCCTGGTTCTGCCAGGCCGGTACCGCTTGTGCCACCACGCTCAGGTCGGAGCGCGCCAGGTTCAGATGCAACTGGTCCAGCAGCCAGGCACCGGCTTGTGCTTCGGTCGTGACGCACCCGCTGTCGACCGCAGCTTCTAGGCACTCGGAGTAAGAAAAGCCGCCGATCGGCAGCGCCGGTGAGGCCAGCCACATCAGCTGCAAAAAACTTGAGTCGCTCATGCTGGGCAACGCCTCAATGGCTGTGCCCGTGATCGTGCTTGCAATCCGGTCCGTGTACATGGACTGCCGCGGCCTTGATCGGGATATTGATGGGCTTTGGTTTGGGAGCAGCGTGCTCATGGCCATGGCCGCCGCTCGCGTAGGCACCACCCTCGGGTTCAAAGGACGCAGTCTCCTCGGACACCGTCAGATGCATGGCACGCAGCATGTCGGCCAGCACATGGTCAGGCTCGATCTTCAGATGGTCCGGACGGAGTTCGATAGCCACATGGCGATTGCCCAGATGGTAGGCGGCGCGCGTCAGGCCAAAGGCGCTGCCGTGCTCGGCGCAGGCGGTGATTCGCAGCACCGGCTGCGCTGCGGCGATCACAAGCACCAGCGAACCATCCTCAGCCACCAGCACGTCACCGCCGCGCACCAGCGTGCCGCGCGGCAGAAAGACGCCAAGTTGACGCCCGGCAGAGTCGGTCGCGTCGAAGCGGCTCTTCTGGCGCACGTCCCAGTCCAGTTCGACCGTTGTCGCCCGTTTGATGAGAGCGGCTGCAAGGCCATGGCCCTGGGCAATCAGTTTGGATACCTGGATCATGAGTTGTATCGCCTGTAAATACTTCGGGAAATTCAGTCGTATTGTGAGCGTTGCTGCACTACCAATGACCGTAGCGTGCCACGATCCCATGCCACAGGGCGTTGCGCTCGGCACCCATATGGGCACCACTGGCATCGCCGGATGCGTCCTTGGCGACGGCCATATGGACCACCACCAGTTTAAGGGCAGGATCAACCAAGATCGATTGGCCGAAAATGCCCAGCAGCGCAAAGCGGCGGGTGCTACCCGGCAGCAGCCAGGTTTGCAAACCATAGCCTAGGTAAGTGCCGCCCTTGTTCTGCATGCGTCCCGGCCGGAACGCCTCGGGTTGACGGCTGGCGTCAGTCATGTTCAGCAGGTGGTCAAGGGCCACTACCGGCCGCCCTTCGCGCAGGCCGTCGTTGGCCATTAGCCAACCGAGCCGCGCGTAGTCCCGGACCGTGGCGTTGAAATTGCCCGCGGCCATCTCGGTCTGATCAACCGGGTTGGTGAGCCAGGTGGCGCGTGATTCAGCCCCCATCGGTTGCCAGATTTTTTCGCCAATGTAGCGGCACAAGGTCTGACCGGTAGCGGCGCGCAGAACCAGAGCCAGCGTCAAGGTCTCTGAACCGGCGTAGTTGAAGACACTGCCTTCGGGCGCGGCGCGTTGGGTGATGGTCTGCGCCGCAGCGGCGCTGCCTTGCTTGCGTGCGATCTGGTTGAAGCGCGCCAGGTCGTCATGACCCGAATAGTCTTCAATGAAGCGCGCACCCGAGGCCATGCGCAGCAGGTTGATCAGCTTGGTGTCGCCATACAGACTGCCAGCGAGGCGGGGCTCGTAGTCGGCGGCACGGTCATCGAGCGACCGGATGTGCCCTTCTTCCAGTGCTTTGCCGAAACCCAGCGCGACAATGGTTTTGGCCATCGAGTTGGACAGCATGCGCTGCTGCGGTTGGCGTGCGTAGTTGCTGCGCTCGGCCACGATCTCGCCGTCCTTGAGCACCAGCACGGCAGTGGCTCGCTGGCGTTGCATGTAGTCGTCCAGCGTAAAAGTCTTGCCGTCGAAGCGGTATTGAAAGGCAGGCTCGGCGGCGGCTTTGGATAGTGGCAAGGGCTGCGCCGCAGGTTCCAGGGTGCAATGCGGTGACAGGCCGTCCATGGCGCTAAACGACCCGACCCGGTAACGCTCCTGAAACGCTTGCGCCAGATTCGGTGCCACCGGGTATCCCGCTGATTTGCCCAGCAAATCTTCATCTGGGGCTGCATGGCAGGCGCCGCCGATCGACAGGATGGCACAGCACAGGGCTGAGTGCCACCGCGTCACGGGTCTGGAGGTACTGAACATGATGGGTTCGCTTGATGGGTCGGATCCTTCAGATACTAAAACAATTGACAATGAGCAACATTGAGATCCAAAGAAATCGACCAGATGACACCAATGAACCTGTTCACACCGATTGCACTTCCCATGGCCCGACCTTTAACGTACCGAATGATTTGAAGAAAGTCGCAGACAGACATGAACGGAAATCTTCCCAACTCGATTTGGCACTCTGTCTTTCCTCTTGAACTGGTCAACCAAAAGGGCCAGGAATGTGGCAACGGGCACCTTGGCATTGAAATTCTGGAGGC
>CAIVLG010000194.1 GCA_903906695.1 uncultured beta proteobacterium
CAAGTGCCGCCCGCTGCTGAAGATGTCGCCGATATATTCCTTCTGGGTGTCGCTCAGCTCGCCAATCAGGCCGTCCTTGAGCGCCTCGGAAAAGCCGATGATGGCGTTCAGGGGCGTGCGCAGTTCGTGCGACATGGTAGCCAAAAATTCCGACTTCATGCGGCTGGCCTCTTCCAACTGCAGATTCCTGGCCTCGACTTCCCGTAGCGCCAGGGCCTCGCGCTGACGTTGGTAATGATTGTCCAGTTCCGCCTGCTCGGCGCGCTTGCGAACCGCCTCGGCCTGACGCTGCGTCGCAAGGTTCTCGATATACGCGTTGAAACCTTCGACCAGGGTGCTGATTTCGTCCTGCTTGCTCGCAACCGCCAGCGGCAAATGCAGCATGCCTGGGTTCTCGCGCAGGTAACGAAAGCGATCGGACACGGCGCGCAAGGGCAGCACCACGGTCCTGGAATAGTGCAGCGCCAGCAGGCCAATGCCAACCAGGCATACCAGCAGCAGCAGCAACCCGGCGCTGGCGATTCGGTTGACCGGGTCGGTCAGTTGGGCCAGGGGCGCGGCAAACATCAGATGACTGTCACCGGGGTGTACCGTAATCGAGGTCATGACCACCTCCACCCCGTCCAGCAGCAGGCGCTGCATGGGGTCGGGCGAGCGCACGAGGCGCAGCAGGTCGGGGTCCAGCATCTGGCCCAGCAGGTGGCGGTCGCTGTGGAACATCAGGCGGCCATGCCGATCCACCACCATCATGCGCATGCCGGCGGTCAGGGCCACAGACTGGAAGTAGTCGCGAAAAATGGCGTCGCTCAGACTGATTAACACCACGCCCACGGTGCTGTTCACGCCCGACTGGGGGTCGTACTTGCGCACCACGCGGCTGAGCGTGATGACTTTCTTCTGCGTCGAGTTGGTGTTGATATTGTCTTCCACGCCGCGCCACCAGGTGTTGGCTCCGGCGGCCTCGCTAGCCGCCACCATGCTGTGCACCGTGGCCAGCGGCACGGCACTCACGTCCAGTGTTTCACCAATGTAGAAGTGTTTTCCGCCCAGCGTCAGCAGGTCAATCGACACCAGCCCCCTGACGCGCCCGAGGTTGCTCAAGATGTAACCGATTTGGGCGCGGGTGCTCAGCGTGTCATAGGCGCTGGTGGCCATGCTGTCGGCATCCCCCATGGCCTTTGCAATGGTTTCATTGCTGGCCATATTGGAGGCCAGATCTTCCACCTGGGTCCGGTAAAGGTCCAAATAGGTAGCCATATCCGCCGCCACCCGCAGGTTGTAGGCGCCGACCTGCCCCAGCACCACCTCGCGTGCAATCTGGAAGGTGCTGATGCCAAAGGCCAGCAGTGGGACAATGCCAGCCACCAGCAGATAGCCCACCAATTTGACGGTAATGCTCAGATGCAATCGCATGGGCAAGAGCGCCGGGGGCAGACCGTGCCGGCAGGCAAGGGGACTTAGTTCAGGCCCTTGCGTGTGACCAGCCGGGTGTCTATGAGCATCACATCAGGCACGCTCTCGCCGTGCAGCAGGCGCACTGCCAGGGACACACCCTGAAAGCCCTGTTCACCGGCCTGCTGATCTACGGTCACGGCAAGTTGTCCGGCCTTCACAGCGGCGACGGCTTCATCCAGCGCATCGTATCCGGCTACCTTGACCGCGCTGCGCCGGCTTTCCTGCAGGTACTTCAAAGCGCCCAGGGCCATCATGTCGTTGGCGGCGAACAGCAGCTTCACCTGGGGATTGGTCTGAAAGATATTCTTGGTAACAGCATAGCCTTCATCGATTTTCCAGTTGGCACTTTCGGACGCCACCACAGTGATGGCCTTGCTCTGGGCAAAGGCACGCCGGGCGCCAGCCATGCGCTGCTGCGCATTGTCAGCGCTGCGGATACCTTCAAGGATCGCGGCCTGAGTGCCTGGGGGGGCTCCGTCGGCTATGAAGCGGGCCGCGGCGTAGGCCGCCTGTTCATTGTCGACGCTGACGAAAGGCAAGGGCGCCAGCCCGGCCTGCTGCACCGCCTGCGGGTTCAGGCGGTTGTCAATATTCACCAACTTGATGCCTGCCGAAGAGGCCTTCTGCAGCACAGGTATCAGGCTGTTCGAATCACCTGGGGCAATCACAATGGCATCGACACGCGCGGCAATCAGGTCGTTGACGATCTGGATTTGCTGCTCAATCGAGGTCTCCTGCGCTGCGGTGCGGACCTGCAGTTCCACCTTCAGCTCGGCTTCGGCACGGCGCGCACCTTTTTCCATTTCAATGAAGAAGGGGTTGGTCAAGGTCTTCATGACCAGGGCAATCTTCAGCACCTTGGCCGAAGGCGCGACATCAACGACCGCAGTGCCCGGGGCCACGCTAAAGCTGGCGGGTTTGGACGATTCACCACAGGCCACCAGGGCCAAGGCAGCGATGATCACGGGAAGAGCAAGTTTCATGAACAGTCCTTGAAAATAGGCCATCATTCCGGCGTGTGCTAGATCGGCATGAAGTTGCCCACCGGCCTGAGCAACTCTCAAAGAGGAAGCGGGTAGTGCGCCCAAAGACCGCCACACTCGCTTGGCCTCCACGCGGTGAATGTATCCAGCACCGAGTGAGTAGTCAGTACGCTGTCGCACATACGAGCATTGTCCTCGGTGCCGTCGAGGTGCATTTGACGCCGATTGAATAGAGGTATTCAAGTTTTCCGTACAGTGGACAGCTCCTTGGCCCACACGCAACTTTCTTCAGTGCCCGCTTAGGAGTCAGTAATTGGTGCGGGAGTTGATGAAAAAATCACACGATTCATAAAACTGCCTTGCGTGCGGGTTGCCAATCACATGCAAGGCATCCGAACCCACAGACTTTGTTGCCAATATGCACTCTTCCACCAGCATCTTCCCAATCCCCTGACGCCAGTGGCCGGGCTCGACAAACAGCCCGTCAAGTTCAACTCCTCCATCCGTTCTAGGCAATATTGCGGCAAAACCTAAGGTCACATCGCCACGACGGGCGACGAAAACCTGCCCAGCCTGAATCTGCGCCGTCGGCAGTTCTATCGCCCCGGGATTTGCGATCAAGGCTTCTCGATCTTCAGGATTGGCAAGAGAAGCACGAGTCTGAATGCCTCTTCCCGCTGTCAACCCGCGTGCCACCCAACCCTTAATTTGCTGCGTGATCCAGCAATGTCAGCGGCAGAGATTGGAGTGTGGGTCCCGTCCGATTTAGTTGCCACATAACTTGCAAGCAAGTGAGTCTCCATTGAAACTTCGTTTTCTGGGCATTTGACAGTATGAGGCTGGGGCCCACAACCCAATCCCTGCCAACGCAAATCAACAAATCACTGCCGGATGACGTCAACCCCCACAGGCGTTTTGAACTCGAAGGTCTTGCCAGGCAGCACCGGGTTGAGCTCGAAGTGGTTGAAGGTCAACACCGAGCGCTGACCAAAACTATCGAGAATTTCCAGCACTGCCAGTTCGCCGCCATGCAGTCCGACCCGGATGCTTTGCAAGGCGCTGTCTTTGCCTCTGGGGCTGGCAAGAACCCATTCGATGCCGTCCTTCTCTGGCACATCGGTCAGTGCGAAATCCGCCTGTAAGGCACGCATGTCTGGTGCCGAAGCGATCAGGGCCGCAGGCGTAGATGCCAGCACCTGCGACTGTTTGCGCGCGGTCACCTGGTTCAGATCGACGTCGTACAACCACAAGGTCTGTCCATCGGCGACGATGCTTTGCTCGAACGGTTTCTTGTAGACGAACTTGAAACGGTCGGGCCGCGAGAATTCGAAAGTACCGCTCGAAGTCTTGACACGCGGCGCCTGCCCTTCCCTGGCGGGCGACGTCACGACCTGGGTGAATTCAGCGCGCCCGGTCTTTGCGGTTCTGACAAAAGATTCCAGGTTTTGCAGGCCCGCGGCCACTGCGGAAGCTGCGCAAACAGTGATGCCGACCGACGCAATCCATTTCAGGAACTTCATCACTCAGCTCGCACCGGCACCAGAATGTCACGCTGACCACTGTTGCTCATGGCACTCACCAGCCCGGCTTTTTCCATGTCTTCGACCAGGCGTGCGGCGCGGTTGTAGCCAATCTTCAAATGGCGCTGCACCAGCGAAATACTGGCCTTGCGGTTCTTCAGCACAACCTCGACTGCCTGGTCATACATCGGGTCTTTCTCGCCGCTGCCGCTGCCGCCCTCAGCTGTGAGGTCACCCCCGCTCTCGTCGGTGCCACCTTCGAGAACGCCTTCGATGTAGTTGGGTTCGCCCTGTGATTTGAGGTAACTCACCACCCGGTGCACTTCGTCGTCGCTGACAAAGGCACCGTGCACGCGTATCGGCAGCCCGGTGCCGCTGGGCATGTAGAGCATGTCACCCATGCCGAGCAGGGCTTCCGCGCCCATCTGATCGAGAATCGTGCGACTATCGATCTTGCTGCTGACCTGAAAGGCAATGCGCGTCGGGATGTTGGCCTTGATCAGACCGGTGATCACATCCACGCTCGGACGCTGGGTGGCCAGGATCAGGTGGATGCCGGCAGCGCGCGCCTTTTGTGCCAGACGGGCGATCAGTTCCTCGATCTTCTTGCCGATCACCATCATCAAGTCGGCCAGTTCATCGATGACCACCACGATGTGCGGCAGGCGCGCCAGCGGCTCGGGTGACTCGGGTGTCAGGCTGAATGGGTTGTAGATGAATTCACCGCGCGCTTTGGCCTCGTCGATCTTGGCGTTGTAACCGGCAAGATTGCGCACTCCGAGCTTGCTGAGCAGTTTGTAACGGCGCTCCATTTCGCCAACGCACCAGGTCAGACCGTACGCGGCCTTCTTCATATCGGTCACCACCGGCGCCAGCAGGTGTGGAATTCCTTCGTAGAACGACATCTCCAGCATCTTGGGATCTATCATCAAGAATCGCACATCGCTCGCTTCGGCCTTGTACAAGAGGCTCAGGATCATGGCATTGATGCCGACCGACTTGCCCGATCCCGTGGTGCCTGCCACCAGCACATGCGGCATCTTGGCCAGATCGGCCACCACCGGGTTGCCAACAATGTCCTTGCCCAAACCCATGGTGAGCATCGACTTGGCTTCGTTGTAGACCTGCGAACCCAGGATCTCCGACAGCCTGATCGACTGACGTTTGGCGTTGGGCAATTCGAGCGCCATGAAATTCTTGCCGGGGATGGTTTCGACCACACGAATCGACACCAGGCTCAATGAGCGCGCCAGATCCTTGGCCAAACCCACAATTTGTGAACCCTTGACGCCGACTGCAGGCTCTATCTCGTAACGGGTGATGACCGGGCCAGGTTGCGCCAGCACGACACGGACTTCGACACCAAAATCCTTCAGCCTCTTTTCTATCATGCGGCTGGTCATTTCCAGCGTCTCGGGCGCCACCGTCTCCTGACGTAAGAGCGCGCCGTCGAGCAGATCAACCTGCGGCAAGCGACTGTCGGGCAGTTCGGTGAACAGGGGTTTCTGCCGCTCTTTGGCGACTCGAACACTCTTGGGAACCTCGCTCAAGACCGGATCAATTCTGACTGGCAGCGCAAGTAATCCTACGGGCTCGATGTGTTCCTGGATCACCACCTCCTCGCGCTCCCGCATGGCCTGCTGCCCCAGGGCGATGTCCTGTTCAAGTTCACGTTTCTCGCGCCGCGACTCAATCAAGAAATAGAGCCAGGCTCCAACCCGCTCGGCCACTTGCCCCCACGAAAAACGAAACACCAGCGCCGCACCGAAAAGTCCCATACTGATCGTCACCAGCCCAGAGCCGACAAAACCGAACCACTTGACGCTGAGCGGTCCAACAAGATAGCCCAAAACACCGCCGCCGTGTCCGGGCAGGCGTGCTTCCAGGCTGTACAGGCGGGACCACTCCAAGGCTGCGCTGGCGCACAGCAGCAGAGTCAAACCGCACCAGAAGGCGACATGGCCGGACACCTTTGCAGAAGACTGCCCTGTGACCGGCTCGACCGAGGTTGTCAAAAAATCACGACCCCGCAACCAGCCAGCCAGACTCGACAGCCAGGCGTGCAGGCCGACCGCGAGGCACCACCAGACAGAAAATCCCAGCAAGAAATAGCTGCCATCGGCCAACAGCGCCCCCACGACACCGCCCCAGTTGAGTAGCGGACCTCCGGCGCCTGAAGTCGACCACGCCACATCCTGCGGGGAGTAACTCAGCAGGGCAAGCAACCAGAAAACAAGCAGCAGCAGACTGGCGATCAAACCAAGTTCGTCAGCAAAGCGCCGCCAGCCGGTGCGACCGGCAGTGTCCGCAGAACGGGAAGAGTTCAGTGTGTTGAGCGAATAGGTCATACTATGCCGAACTGTACACGGCGCAGACCCACTTTTTCCAAGAAAGCTCCCTCACGATGTCAAACACCAAACATGCCAAGGTCTTGATTCTTGGTTCCGGACCCGCCGGCTATACGGCCGCCATTTATGCCGCGCGCGCCAATCTGAACCCCCTGCTGATCACCGGTATGGCGCAAGGCGGGCAATTGATGACCACGACTGAGGTCGACAACTGGCCGGCCGACGTACAAGGTGTGCAGGGACCCGATTTGATGCAGAGATTCCTCGCTCATGCCGAGCGCTTCAAGACCGAGATCGTGTTTGACCATATCAACGCCGTTGATTTCCAGAAACGTCCTTTCACACTGCATGGCGACAGCGGCAGCTATACCTGTGATGCCCTGATCATCGCCACCGGAGCCTCCGCCAAATACCTTGGGCTGCCCTCGGAGACTGCCTTCATGGGACGCGGCGTGTCAGGCTGCGCCACTTGCGACGGCTTCTTCTATCGAAACCAGGTCTGTTGCGTGGTCGGTGGCGGTAACACTGCCGTCGAAGAAGCCCTCTATCTATCCAATATCGCCAGCAAGGTGGTTCTGGTGCACCGGCGCGACAAATTCAGGGCAGAGCCGATCATGATCGACAAACTGATGGAAAAGGTGGCAGCCGGCAAGATCGAACTGAAAATTTTCTGCACTCTGGACGAGGTGTTGGGGGACCAGACCGGCGTCACCGGCGTGCGGCTCAAGAACGTCCATACCGGCAACACCGAAGACTTGATTCTCCAGGGCTGCTTTATTGCCATTGGCCATGCGCCCAATACAGAAATCTTCCTGGGCCAGTTGGAGATGGCCGGCGGCTACATCGTGACCCAGGGCGGGCTCAAGGGTTTCGCCACCATGACCAGCGTGCCCGGTATTTTCGCGGCAGGCGACGTGCAGGACCATGTGTACCGCCAGGCCATCACCAGTGCCGGCACCGGCTGTATGGCGGCGCTGGATGCTCAGCGATTCCTGGAACAGAGCTGAGGCCGCTATAATCTGCCACGTTTCCGGCCTTCCTCACGCCCAGTCCATGCCGGGCTTGGGGCGGCCGGAAAATCTCTTTACCGCCGCGCAGCAGTGTGGCGAGGTGCGGCGAAAGCTGTTAATTTTTTTGGAGTGTCCACATGGCACGCGTATGTGAAGTCACGGGCAAGGGCCCGATGGTCGGGAACAAGGTTTCCCATGCCAACAACAAAACCAAGCGCCGGTTCCTGCCGAATCTGCAATATCGCCGTTTCTGGGTCGAGACTGAAAACCGCTGGGTTCGTCTGCGGATTTCCAACGCTGGGCTGCGCATGATCGACAAGAACGGCATTGATTCCGTGCTCGCAGACTTGCGCGCACGCGGCCAAGCCTAACCCAGGAGCAGATCATGGCAACCAAAGGCGCACGCGAAAAGATCAAGCTTGAATCGACGGCTGGAACCGGTCATTTCTACACCACCAGCAAGAACAAGAAAACCATGCCCGAGAAGATGCTGATCAAGAAATTTGATCCAAAAGCTCGCAAGCATGTGGACTACAAGGAAATCAAGCTGAAGTAGAGCAGGATTTCCGCAAGCAAACCCGGCCAGTAGCCGGGTTTTTTTCGTCCAGGGTTTTGAGCCGGCGTGGGCGGGGTGGATGCCGGGGACTCATACGCTTCGCTTTTTGAAATCGTCCCCACCATCCGCCCCACCCCCGCCTTGAGTTGTAGTCCGATCCGATCTGGCTGGTCAATTGGACAACGTTGCCAACTAGCGCTATAGACACCTTGGAGTCAGTGGGATTGCCATAATGCCTTCTCCAAACCCGACGTTGGCAAGCCGCTTTCAGCGCTGTCCGAGGTGCAGGTCGCGCCCGAACAGGCAGTATCGGATATCACACAGTTTGCACAGTCGCACGTTGCCGTCGGACAATTTTTTGATCTGCCTGATCCAAACCGGCTACTAAAGACCACAGATTGTCGTGTGGCTCTGTGGCGATGATTGCGAGGATTGCGAGGATTGCGAGGATTATTGCATTCGCACTCGCGCATTGGCATTACCTTCAGGTCTAGAATTGGTGGACCTCATAAGTGAGCACTTGGCACCAGGTTTCAGGTCGGCTATTGCGGTTTTGAAATCGAGGCGTTTTAGCCGAGTGGTGTAGGTCGTCAACGCAGAGACAAGAAACTGCAAAGGATTTCCTGGTGACTCAAGTCTTCCAACTTTATCGCGTGCAACTGGGTGAGTTTGCAAAGCAACTCTTGGTGGTCATTGCCCTGTCCATACTCGGCGCTGGGACAGCACAGGCAAACAATTCATTGACGGTCACAACGCTAA
>CAIVLG010000195.1 GCA_903906695.1 uncultured beta proteobacterium
CTGGAAGATGAAGGCGGCTGGGCCATCGTCGATACCGGCATGCGCACCGATGAAACGCTGGCCGCATGGCGCGAGCTGTTTGCCAACGCAACCGAGCAGCGTCCGCTGACGCGTGTCTTTGGCACCCACATGCACCCGGACCACATCGGCATGGCGGGCTGGTTGACGCGCAAGTTCAAGTGCAGTTTGTGGATGACGCAGCTTGAATACCTGCACTGCCGCGTGCTGACGGCCGACACCGGGCGCGAAGCGCCCGAGGACGGTGTCAGGTTCTATCGCCAGGCCGGTTGGACCGACGCTGCGATTGAAAAATACCAGACCCGCTTCGGCAACTTTGGCAAGGGAGTCCATGCCTTGCCCGACAGCTATCGCCGCATCAAGGACGGGGAAGAAATCCGTATCGGCGCGCACAGCTGGCGCGTGATCGTCGGCACTGGCCATTCGCCCGAGCACGCCTGCCTTTACTGCGCCGACCTGAAATTATTGATATCGGGCGACCAGGTGCTGCCACGCATTTCTTCCAACGTGTCGGTGCACCCGACCGAGCCCGACGCTGACCCGATGCATGAGTGGCTGCAATCCTTGGCCAAGCTCAAGCACGAAGTACCCGATGACGTTCTGGTCCTGCCCTCGCACAACGACTGCTTTCGGGGCTTGCACGCCCGACTCGACTATCTGGCCGCAGCGCAGCAGCGCACTCTGGAGCGGTTGCGCAAGACGCTCAGAGAACCCCGGCGTGCGGTCGATGTTTTTGCTGCCCTCTTTGGCCGCAGCATCGACGAGACTGACACCGGCCTGCTGAACCTGGCCACAGGCGAGAGCCTGGCCTGCCTGAACTATCTGCTGCATCGCGGCGAAATCCGGCGCGAGCTTGATGCAGCCGGGGTGGCACAGTATGTTTCGGTCAACCGAATGAGCGCTCCAAACTTTTAAATCTGCTTCCAATGACAGCCACCACACCGCCAAGCGCGCAGCAACTCAGTATCGACAAGGGAACCATCAAGGTCCGAAAAAAGTGGCACCGGGGGCGCTGGCTTGCGCTCGGCCTGGTTATTGCCGGGGCCGCCTGGTTTGCACTGCGACCGACCAAAACAGAGGTGCAAGTCACCTCTGTCGTGACCGCCTACCCCTCGCAACAATACGCGCAACTGACGGCATCGGGTTATGTGGTGGCGCAGCGCCGCGCGGCGGTTGCCAGCAAAGCTACCGGGCGTCTGGTGTTGCTCAATGTGCGCGAGGGCAGCAAGGTCAGGCAGGGCGAGTTGCTGGCCCGACTCGACGCCAGCGATGTGCAGGCGGCGATTGCGCAGGCGCAGGCAGGCATTCGGCAAGCGCAGGCCGGTGTGGCGCAGGCAATGGTGGAGCGCATCAACGCCGAGGCCGAACTCAAGCGCGCGCGCGGTCTGGAAGCCCAGGGCTTTGTCTCGCCGCAATCGGTCGATACGACAGTCACTCGCTTCAACGCCGCCAAAGCCGCCATCACATCCGCTGAAGCATCGGTGGCGGTGGCTCAAGCTCAACTCAAAGTGCAGCAGGTCAATCTCGATTTCACCGAAATTCGCGCGCCCTTTGACGGCGTGGTTCTGGTGAAGAACGCCAATGTGGGCGACATCATCACGCCGTTTTCGAATGCGGCGGGCAGTCAGGGTGCTGTCGTCACCATGGCGGACATGCGCACGCTGGAAGTCGAAGCCGATGTGTCGGAAAGCAATCTGGCCAAGGCCAGGACCGGCAGCCCGGTTGAAATCACGCTCGACGCCCTGCCCGGCACGCGTTTTCGCGGCACCGTGGCGGGCATCGTGCCGACCGTGGACCGAGCCAAGGCGACTGTCATCACCAAGATCCAGTTTGAAAAACTGGACGAACGCATACTGCCCGAAATGAGTGCCAAGGTGACGTTCCTGTCGCAGGCCGCAACCGACGCCGACCAGCAGCCGCTGCTCGCCGTGAACCCCAAGGCGGTGGTCGATCGCGACGGCAAGAAACGGGTCTTTCGCGTCAAGGACGATCATCTCGAAGCGATTGATGTGACGACCGGTCGAATGATTGGCGACAGCCTGGAAATCAAGGGCGAGCTCAAGTCGGGCGACAAACTGGTGCTGGCGCCGATCGACAAGCTGGTCGCCGGTTCGCAAGTTGTGGTGTCGGCCAAGTGACCGCGCAAAGTTCCACGACCGGCGCGGTGACCAGCGCTGGCGTATCGCCCCTGATCCGCATTCGCGCCCTGGACAAGACCTATGTGCGCGGCGACCAGACCATCCCGGTGCTCGAAGGCCTGGACCTCGACGTGAACGAGGGCGAGTTCATCGCCCTGATGGGCCCGAGCGGATCTGGCAAGAGCACGCTGCTGAACCTGATCGCCGGCATCGACAAGCCGACCCGCGGCACGATCGAGATCGGCGGTGTCGACATCGGCACCCTGGGCGAGGGTGAACTGGCGGACTGGCGTGCCGCCCACGTCGGCTTCATCTTTCAGTTCTACAACCTGATGCCAGTGCTGACCGCGTTTGAAAACGTGGAACTGCCCTTGTTGCTCACCAACCTGTCGCGCTCGCAACGCAGGCAGCATGTGCAGGTGGCGCTGGAAATGGTGAGTCTGACCGATCGCATGGAGCACTATCCGAACGAGCTCTCAGGCGGTCAGCAGCAGCGCGTCGCCATCGCCCGGGCGCTGGTGACCGACCCCACGCTGATCGTGGCAGATGAACCGACCGGCGACCTGGACCGCGTGACCGCCGGCGAGGTGCTGGACCTGCTCGACACACTGCACCGCGAGTTGGGCAAGACGATCGTGATGGTGACGCATGACCCCAAGGCGGCCTCGCATGCCAAACGGCTGATTCACCTCGAAAAAGGCATGCTCGTTCCGAAGAGCGAAAGTCTTGCTTCGTCTCACTGAAGCGACCAGCTTGTCACCATGTTTGTATTGCGCCTGCTGCTCAAGAACGCCTTTCGGCATCGGCTGCGCACGCTGTTGACCATGGTCGGTCTGGTGGTCGCGATCTGCGCCTTCGGCTTGCTGCGCACCATTGTCGACGCCTGGTACGCGGGGGCCGAGGGCACTTCCAGCACGCGCCTGATCACGCGCAACGCGATCTCGCTGACTTTTGTGCTGCCCTTGAACTACGCCGATCGGCTGCGCAACGTCGAGGGCGTTACCGGTGTCAGCTGGTCAAACTGGTTTGGCGGCGTCTACATCACGGAGCGCAATTTCTTTCCCCAGTTCGCGGTCGACGCCGCCAGCTATCTCGCCCTCTATCCCGAATATGTGCTGAAGGACGAAGAGAAGAAAGCCTTTTTGCTCGACCGCCAGGGCGCCATCGTCGGGCGCAAGTTGGCTACGCAGTATGGCTGGAAAGTCGGCGATCAGATTCCTCTGCGCGGCACGATATTCCCCGGCACCTGGGTCTTCAACTTGCGTGGCATCTGGGACGGTGTTGACGCCAAAACGGACGAATCACAGCTGCTGTTTCACTGGAAGTATTTGTCCGAATCGGTGCGCAAACGTCTGGGCCGAAGCAATGCCGATTACGTCGGCGTCTATGTGCTCAGCATCAACGAACCCAACAACGCCCCCGTGGTGTCGCAACGCATCGATGCGCTGTTCAAGAACTCCCTGGGCGAAACCCTGACTGAAACCGAGAAGGCCTTTCAGCTCGGCTTTGTAGCCATGAGCGAAGCGATTCTGGTCGCCATCAATGCCGTGAGTCTGGTGATCGTTGTCATCATCATGGCCGTGATGGCCAACACCATGAGCATGACGGCACGCGAGCGCCTGGCGGAGTATGCGACGCTGAAGGCGCTGGGCTTTCCGCCGTCCTTTGTGGTGCAGCTCTTGTTTGGCGAGAGCCTGGTGATCGCGCTGCTGGGCGGCGGTCTTGGCATCGCCTTGACACTGCCGCTGGCTGCGGCATTCGCCAAGGCGGTCGGCAGCCTGTTTCCGGTGTTTGCCGTCTCCGATCTGACGATCGCCCTGCAACTGGCGGCCAGCGTCGTTGTCGGCGTCGTGGCCGCCGCCTGGCCAGCCTGGAAGATGAGCCGCATCAACATCGTCAACGGCTTGCGACACGTCGCATGAAGGTCATTCCACTGTCCTACATTGCACGCAACCTGTGGGTGCGGCGCGTGACCACGCTGCTGACGGCGCTCGGCATGGCATTGGTCGTGTTTGTATTTGCCACAGTCCTGATGATGAGCGAAGGCATACGCGCCACCCTGGTGGCGACCGGTCAGAGCGACAACGTGCTGCTGCTGCGCAAGGGTGCCGGCGCCGAGATCAACAGCGGCATTTCGCGCGACCAGGCGGCGGTGGCTGAAAGCAGCGCCGGCATCGCCACCAACGGCGCCGGGCAGCGACTCGTGAGCAAGGAGTCGGTGGTGCTGAACACGCTGCCCAAGCGCAGCAACGGCAAGCCCAGCAACGTCACGCTGCGCGGCACCTCTACGCTCGGACTTGAACTGCGGCCCCAGGTGCAGATCGTGCAAGGTCGCATGTTTCGACCCGGCACGTCCGAGATCATCGCGGGGCAGGCGGTGGCGCGCGGCTTTCGTGGCACTGGCTTGGGCGAAACGCTGCATTTCGCGCAGCGCGACTGGTTGGTGGTTGGCGTCTTCGACTCGGGCAAGACCGGCTTTGACAGCGAAATCTGGGGTGACGCAGATCAGATGATGGCGGCTTTTCGGCGCAACGCCTATTCCACCGTCGTCTTTCGCCTGATCGACAGCGCCGCCTTTGCAACGGTCAAAGCAGCGCTTGAAGCGGACCAGCGACTGCAACTAGACGTCAAGCCGGAGACCCAGTTCTATGCCGAGCAGAGCGAGGCACTGGCAACCTTCATCCGGATTCTGGGGCTAAGCCTGTCGGTCATTTTCTCTATCGGTGCCGTGGTCGGTGCCATGATCACCATGTTTGCCGCCGTGGCGCAGCGCGTCGGCGAAATCGGTACCCTGCGCGCTCTGGGATTTAGGCGCGCCGCAGTGCTGCTGGCCTTTCTGCTCGAGTCCTTGTTACTGTCCCTGGTGGGCGGCGTTTTGGGCTTGTTTGCCGCTTCCTGGATGCAGGCGGTGGATATTTCCACAACGAACTTTCAGACCTTCAGCGAGTTGGCGTTCCAGTTCACGCTGACCCCCACCATCGCCATGCAAACCCTGCTGTTCTCTTTGGCCATGGGCTTTATCGGGGGCTTTATTCCGGCCTGGCGCGCCGGTCGCCTGAAGATCGTCGATTGTCTGCGCGCAGCCTGATCCAAGAACACTGCGCCTGCCATTTGGGTTGCGATGAAGCACAGGAAGCGCTGGGCGGCGACAATCACTGGTTTTAACCATTCCAAGGCCCTTTTTTATGAGCTCCATGAAATCCGCAATTCTTGCCGTCGGCGCAGCATCGTTGCTGGCCCTTACGGCCTGCAACCCGACTCAAGATGCCAAACCCGCAGCCTCTGTCGAGAAAGACACGACTGTGGCAACCGTCAATGGCGCGGTCATCGGCAAGAACCGTGTCGACATGCTCGTCAAGCAGGGCGCCGGTTCCGGCCGACCCGACAGCCCGGAAACGCGCCAAGGCATCGTCGACCAGTTGGCGATGCAGATGGTGATCGCCGAAGAAGCGGTCAAGAAGGGTCTGGACAAATCACCCGAAGTGACCGAGCGACTGGACTTGGTCAAACAGTCGGTTCTGGCCAATGCCTATGTGCAGGAGTACCTGAAGAACAATCCGGTCACTGAGGATGCCTTGAAAGCCGAATACGAGCGCATCAAGGCCACCGTCACCGGCAGCCAATACAAGGCGCGCCACATCCTGGTCGACAAGGAAGCCGAAGCCAAGGACATCATCGCCAAGCTCAAGAAGGACGCAGGTGCTTTTGCCAAACTGGCCATGGAGAAGTCGAAAGACACCGGCTCCAAAGCCAATGGCGGCGACCTCGGCTGGTTTGATTTGAGCCGCATGGTGCCCGAATTCGGCGCCGCCGTCAGCCAGCTCGAAAAAGGCAAGTTCACGCTGGAACCCGTGAAGTCGCAGTTTGGCTACCACGTGATCCTGCTGGAAGACTCCAAGCCGATTGAAGCGCCGCCTCTTGAGCAGGTCAAACCCAATCTGACCCAGCAGTTGCAACAGCAGAACCTGAAGAAGCATCTGGACGAACTCAAGGGCAAAGCCAAGATTGAGATGGCGGCAGCGCCAGCAGCAGCCGCGTCAGCGGCCGCGCCTGCTGCATCGGCAGCACCGGCTGCATCAGCGGCCAAATAAGGCAGGCCCGCAGCAATGCGGGCCCGCTTCAGGACGTCAAGGCGCAGCCACTTGTCTGCGTGACTGAAAGTAAAACGCCAGCACCTGCCAGATGACCAAGAGGGCGATCAGGGCGAGCAGTGTGCCGCTGATGGGGCGGGTGATGAAGGCGCTGAAGTCGCCCCGGCTCAGCAGCATGGCGCGTCTGAAGTTCTCTTCGAGCATCGGCCCCAGGATGAAGCCCAGCATCAGCGGTGCCGGGTCCAGCTTCAGGCGCATGAACATATAGCCGACAAAGCCAAAGAAGGACGTGATGAAGATGTCGTCCAGGTTGTTGTTAATGCTGTAGGTTCCGATGCAACAGAAGAACAGAATCGATGGAAACAGCACGCTAAAGGGAATCTTGAACACCGACAGCCAGTAGCGCACCAGCGGCACGTTGAGGATCACCAGGAACACGTTGCCCACCCACATGCTGGCCACCAGGCCCCAGAACAGATCGCGGTGCTCGGTGATCATGTTGGGGCCGGGTTGGATGCCCTTGACGATGAAGGCCGCCATCATCAGCGCCATGACCGCGTTCTCGGGAATACCGATGCTCATGAGCGGGATAAAGCTGGTGCGTGCAGCCGCTTCGTCGGCAGCGGCCTGGCCCGCCACACCCTCGATGGCGCCATGGCCCATCTCGTCCTTGTGCTTGCTGAAACGCTTGTCGATGGCATAGGCGGCGAACTGGGCGATCACCGGACCGCCGCCGGGCAGGATGCCCAGGAAGGATCCGATCACGCTGCCACGCAAAGCGCTGGGAATGATGCGCTTGAACTCGGGCCAGGTCGGCATCAGCTTGATCTTGCCGTTAAACGGCGTGAGCTCATTGCCGCTGTCGAGGTTCTTCACGATCTCGGCAATGCCGAAGCAGCCCAGGGCGATGCTGATCAGGCCCACGCCGTCGGCCAGAAAGGGCATGTCCATCGTATAGCGCTGAACGCCGCTGTTGACATCGGTGCCGATTTGTCCGAGCAGCACGCCGATAAAGGTCATGGCCAGGCCATTGAGCAGGCTGCCAGTGGTGACAAAGCTCACGCAAAAGAACCCGAACAGCATGAGGGCACAGTAATCGGCCGGACCAAACAGGAACGCCACCTCGCCCAGTGCCGGCGCCAGGGTGGCCAGCACGACGATGGCTACGGAGCCACCGATGAAGCTGGAAATGCCCGCCGTGAACAGCGCCAGGCCGGTCTTGCCCTTGAGCGTCATCTGGTAGCCGTCGATGCAGGCCACGATGCTGCTGGCGTGCGGAATCTTCATCGTGATGGCGCTCACCGAGTCGCCGTATTGGGCGCCGTAGTAGATCCCGGCCAGCATGATGAGTGAGCCATCGGTTGGAATGGAGTAGGTCAGGGGCAGCAGCAAGCTGATGGTCGACAGCGGGCCCAGCCCGGGCAACAGGCCCACCAGCGTGCCGACGACGCAGCCGATGGCGCAGTACATCAGGTTTTGCAGGGTCAGCGCGTGCTCGAACCCAAAGGCGAGGTTGTTGAGAATTTCCATCAGAGTAGGGGCAGGTTCAGGCCGAGCAGTTTTTGAAAGGCGAAGGCAACGGCAAGCAGGCCGGCGGCGATCTTGACGTTGCGCATGACCGAATACGATTTGCCGGCGAAGCCGGTGAAAAATACCAGGAACACGATGCCCACGATCATGTTGAGGTGTTGGGAGATCAGTGCAAATCCGCACAGTCCCAAGAGGACGAGAATGATGTTCTTCATGTTGTAGCTCACCGCTTCCGCTTTGACGAAGCGCGCACGGACCACAGTGATCAACCCGATAAAGAACAGCAGGCAACTCACTATCAGAGGAAACATGCCGGGGCCGAATCTGCTGAAGTGGCCGATCTGGTAGTTCAGCGAACCAATGCCAAAGATCAGGGCCACCCCAATGAGGACCACGCCTCTGACTAGATTGATGTTATTCATACAAGGTGATTCAACTCGGAAGAACAGATAAGAACAGACTGGACTTTACATCGGAAAATGTAGTCGACACTATAAGGCCGGGCCGTGGTGCTGATCTGGAGCGCTTGGCCGGCACCAATGCCTGACCCAATTGGTCCACAATCAACGCTGCGCAAGCTTCAATCATGCACATCAACGAACAAACCCTGACGCGCTTCTACAGCGCCTTTGCAGCACTGGATGCCGACACCATGGCGGCCTGCTACGCAGAAGATGCGCTCTTTGACGACCCTGCGTTTTCGCTCAAGGGGCGGCGCGAAGTGGGCGGCATGTGGCACATGCTGTGTGACGCCACAAAGAGCAAGGGGCGACAGGACTGGCGACTTGAATTCCGTGACGTTCATGCGGACGCGAGCACCGGCCGCGCTCACTGGGAAGCACACTACCGTTTCACTGTCACCAAGCGGGTGGTCCACAACATCATCGAAGCCAGCTTCACTTTCACACCGCAAGGTTTGATCGCCACGCACAAGGACACCTTCGACTTTTGGCGCTGGTCACGACAGGCACTGGGCCTGGCCGGCATCGTGCTGGGCTGGATGCCTTTCTTCCGCAGGCAGATGCGCGAGCAAACTCGCCTGACGCTCACCAAGTATCTGGCCAACAAACCATGACCGCCAGGCGAACCAGCGCCAGATCGGTCTGAATGACACATCCGAAGAAAACCGTTTGCCAAAAATAGTCTTGCCTCTATACTTTCGTTGAAACCGCAAGACGGCAGTGATCGTCAAGTGGTCCATAGAACAAGAGGCGACAAAGACAATGCAGGAAAAAGCGAGTTCCGGCCCTGCTCCGCAGGCTGGTATTGAAGAACGGGGTCCGTATGGACGCTTGCTGTTCGAACTGGCCAAATGGTTTGCCTATACCGGCGGTCTGATCTTCATCGCGCTGGTCATCATGTCCGCCGTTTCCATTGTCGGACGCAAACTCTTCAACGCGCCGGTGCCAGGCGATGTGGAAGTGCTGCAAATGTCGGCCGCGTTTGCTTCAGCAACTTTCTTCGCCTACTGTCATTTGATGCACGGTGATGTCAAGGTCGATTTCTTCACCGCCCACATGACCAGTGGCCGGCGCCTGGTGCTGGACTCTGCCGGCTCCTTGCTGATCGGTCTGATCGGCGCGCTGCTGGCCTGGCGCACCGGTGTCGGCGCCCTGAGCCTGAAAGAAGCCGGCGAATCCTCGGCCGTTCTCGAACTGCCGGTCTGGATTGCGCAGGCCCTGATGGTGCCGAGCTTTGTTTTGATGGCGCTGTCGGGGTTCTACATGTGCCTGCTACCGTGGACGCGGCGCAGGGTGAAATCATGAGCGGAACGCAGATCGGCTTCATCATTTTTGGCGTCCTGTTGACGTTGCTGGTGCTGCGCGTGCCGATCGGCGCCGCCATGTTTATCTCGGGCGGCGGCGGCTATGTCTACCTGACCGGCGGCGAGTCGACAACACTGCTCAACTCGCTGAAGAATCTGGCCTATGCGCGGCTTTCAAACTACGACCTGGTGGTAATCCCGCTGTTTCTGCTGATGGGACAGTTCGCCACGCACGGCGGTCTGAGCCGCTCCCTGTTCAAGTTCGTCAGCGCCTTCATCGGGCACCACAAGGGCGGTATCGCAATGGCGGCGATCGGCGCTTGCGCCGGCTTTGGCGCGATCTGCGGCTCGTCTTTGGCGACCGCCGCCACCATGGGCCAGGTGGCGCTGCCTGAACTCAAACGCTATGGCTATTCCGGCTCGCTGGCAACCGGGGCGCTGGCTGCCGGCGGCACGCTCGGCATCATGATTCCGCCCTCGGTGCCGCTGGTGATCTACGCCATCCTGACGCAGGAATCGATCGGCAAACTGTTCATGGCAGCCGTGTTGCCGGGCATCATCGCCATGCTCGGCTACATGCTGGTGGTGCAGATCATGGTCACGCTGAATCCGGCGGCCGGCCCGGCCGGGCCGCGTGTGGCGTGGCCGCAGCGCCTGCGCTGCCTGCTCCAGGTGCTACCGGTTCTGCTGGTCTTCATCGTCGTGATTGTCGGCATCTACGGCGGCTGGGCCAACCCAACGGAGGCGGCTTCCATCGGCGCCGCTTCGTGCGGCATCCTGGCACTGGTGTCTGGCAATATGGGGATGGAACAGGTGCGCAGGAGCCTGCTCGGCACGGCCACCGCAACGGCCATGATCTTTCTGGTGCTGCTGGGTGCGGACATGATGAACTCGGCGCTGGCGGTCTCACAGATGCCGGTTGAACTGGCCGATTGGGTGAAGAACAGCGGCATGTCGCCCCTGCTGGTGATGGCCATGATTCTGCTGATCTACATCCTGCTCGGCTGCGTCATGGACTCGCTGGCCATGATCCTGCTGACGATCCCGATTTTTTATCCGATGATCATGGGGCTCGATTTTTTTGGTCTGCCGCAGGTGGACAAGTCGATCTGGTTTGGCATCCTGGCGCTGATGGTGGTAGAGATCGGTCTGGTGCATCCTCCGGTCGGCATGAATGTCTACGTCATCAACCGCCTTGCGGTGGACGTGCCGCTGATGGAAACCTTCAAGGGCGTGATCCCGTTTCTGATTTCGGATTTCATACGCATCACGCTGCTGGTGTTCTTTCCGATCGTCTCGCTTTATCTGGTGCGCACCTTTGGCGCATGACACCGACTCACCCTGTTCCGCAAACTCAAAAAGAGGAGATTAGACATGCCGATACGCAAGACACTCACACCCCTGCTGGCCGCCACGGTGCTGGCCCTTGGCAGCAGCGCAAGCTGGGCGCAGGAAGTGACACTCAAGGTGCATCATTTTCTGGCGCCGAACGCAACCTCGCAAAAATTGCTGCTGGGACCGTGGTGCGAAAAAATTGCCAAAGAATCCAACAACCGGCTCAAGTGCCAGATCTATCCGGCCATGCAATTGGGCGGCACACCGCCTCAACTGTTCGACCAGGCCAAGGACGGCGTCGCCGACATCGTCTGGACCGTGCCCACGTACCAGGCCGGGCGCTTCATGAAGTCCGAAGTGTTCGAACTGCCGTTCATGACCAGGACCGCCGAGGGCGGCAGTCGCGCTTTCTGGGAATACGTGCAAAAGAACTCGCTCGATGAATTCAAAGGCACCAAGATTTTGATGGCCCATGTGCATGACGGCGCCGAACTGCACTTTGCCAGCAAACAGGTCAAGACGCTGGAAGACCTGAAGGGACTCAAGATACGGGCACCGACGCGCATCGGCACCCGTATGCTGACGGCGCTCGGTGCGACCCCGATCCAGATGCCGGCGCCGCAGGTGCAGGAGGCGATCTCCAAAGGCGTGGTCGATGGCGCCTCACTGCCGTGGGAAGTGGTGCCGGGAATCAAGGTGCACGAGGTGACCAAGTTCCATACCGAAACCGGACCCGACCAGCGCAAGATGTCGAACACCATCTTCGTGGTTGCAATGAACGAGGCCAAGTACAACAGCCTGGCCCCGGAGCTGAAGAAGGTGATCGACGCCAACAGCGGTGCTGAAGCTTCAGCCTGGGCCGGCAAGGTGTGGGACAGCACGATTGCACCGGGACGCAAGGCAGCGACCGACCGCGGCAACGTGGTGAATGTCTTGACGGCCGCCGAATATCAGCGGTGGGAGAAAGCCACCGAAGTCGTCGCCCAGGACTGGCTGAAGGACGTCGCGGCCAAAGGCATAGATGGCAAACCCTTGTTGGAATCAGCCAAAGCGCTGCTGAATCAATACGACAAATAGGCCGCGACCAAATGGTGGGACGTGAAGGACTTGAACCTTCGACCAAAGGATTATGAGTCCTCTGCTCTAACCAACTGAGCTAACGTCCCGACCGGAGAGCGGATTGTAAAGGTCTACTTGTGGTGGCTCAGGGCGTTGCTGACCAGCTTGGAGGTGATGTCCACGATCTGGATCATGCGGTCGTAGGGCATGCGGGTCGGGCCGATGACGCCCAGCGTGCCGACCACCTGGCCATCGACCTCGTAGGGTGCACTGACAATCGACAGGTCTTCAAATGGGATGACCTGGCTTTCGCCGCCGATGAAGATCCGAACGCCCTCGGCCTGCCCTGCGATATCGAGCAAGCGCATCAGTTGGGCCTTTTGCTCGAACAGCTCAAAGGCGCGGCGCAGGTGCCCCATGTCGTTGGAGAAATCGGTGACGGCCAGCAGATTGCGCTCACCGGAGATGACCACCTCGTCCTGCGTTTCTGAAATCGCCTCGGAACTCGCGGTCACCGCCGCCTGCATCAAAGCGGCGATCTCGGAACGCAAACTTTCGACTTCGCGCTGCAGCCGCTCGCGCACCTGCTCGATGGTCAGCCCGACATAGTGGCTGTTGAGGAAGTTGGCGGCCTCGACCAGTTGCGCCTGCGAATAGTCGAGTTCGGTGAAGATGACGCGGTTTTGCACATCGCCCTCGGGCGACACGATGATCACCAGCAAACGCCGCTCCGACAGGCGCAGAAATTCGATGTGCCGAAACAGGGAAGAGCGGCGCGGCGTCATCACGACCCCGACAAACTGCGACAGACTGGAGAGCAGGTTGGCCGCGTTCGAAATCACTTTCTGCGGCAGATCGCTGGCCAGACTGTGCTCCGAAAACTGTCCTCGCTGCACCGTCAGCATGGTGTCGACAAAGAGGCGATAGCCGCGCGCTGTCGGGATCCGACCGGCCGAAGTGTGCGGGCTGACAATCAGCCCGAGATCTTCCAGATCGGACATGACGTTGCGGATCGTGGCCGGCGACAGGTCCATGCCGGAGGCCTTGGAGAGCGTGCGCGAACCGACCGGCTGCCCGTCGGCAATGTAGCGCTCCACCAGCGCTTTTAACAACAACTTGGAACGATCATCCAGCATCGGGGCATTTTAGTGATGTAATTTGCGAATGAAGTCAAAATTTCCGCTCGTTGCGCTGATTGGCAAGTACCAGACCCTGGCGTCGGGCTCGTCGTCGGCGTCGTCGCGCAGCGTGCTGGAAGACATTGCTGATTTCTTGCATGTGCAGGGTTGCGAAGTCGTTTTCGAGCAGGACACAGCGCACAACATGGGAATATCGGGTTACCGGGTCCTTGAAGTGCAGTCGATCGGTGAACAATGCAGTCTCGGTCTGGTGGTGGGCGGTGACGGCACCATGCTGGGCATTGGCCGCCAGCTGGCCCGCTTTGGCGTGCCACTGATCGGCATCAACCAGGGGCGGCTTGGATTCATCACCGACATCCCGCTGGGCACGTTCAGGGCCACCCTGGCGCCGATGCTGCACGGCAAGTTCGAAGAGGACCATCGCAGCCTGATTCATGCCAGGGTGATGCGCGACGGACACTGTGTCTACGATGCTTTGGCCATGAACGATGTGGTGGTGAACCGGGCCGCCACCTCAGGCATGGTTGAGCTGCGGGTGGAAGTGGACGGACATTTTGTGGCGAATCAAAGAGCCGATGGTCTGATCATTGCCACACCGACCGGCTCGACCGCCTATTCGCTGTCCGCCGGTGGACCGATATTGCACCCTTCGATTCCGGGTTGGGTCCTGGTGCCGATCGCCCCGCACACGCTGTCGAACCGGCCCATCGTTCTTGCCAACGCAACCGAGATTGCGATCGAAGTTGTGGCCGGACGCGATGCCAGCGCCAGCTTTGACACCCAGTCGCTGGCCTCGCTGCTGCACGGTGACCGCATCGTCGTGACGCACTCGGAACATCATGTGCGTTTCCTGCACCCCAAGGGCTGGTCCTATTTCGATACGCTGCGGCAGAAGTTGCACTGGAATGAGGGGGTGGCCTGACCGTGAGCCTGCGGCGGATTGTCTTGCGCAATTTCGTGATCGTCAGTGAACTCGATCTCGATCTGGCCAGCGGTTTTACGGTCCTGACCGGCGAAACCGGTGCCGGCAAATCGATCCTGATTGATGCGCTGCAGCTGGTCACCGGGGGGCGCTCGGATGTCGGGGTGATCCGCGAAGGCTCCGAGCGCACCGATGTCAGCGCCGAGTTCGACGCAACGCCGGCCGTTTCACTCTGGCTGGAGGCGGCCGGCTTCGAGGCCGGCGACGGCCTCTTGCTGCGGCGCACGGTCGACCAGCAGGGCAAGAGCCGCGCCTGGATCAACGGCAGCCCGGCGACGGCGACGCAGCTGCGAGAAATTGGCGAGCAGTTGCTCGATATTCATGGCCAGCATGCCTGGCAAAGCCTGACCCGTCCCGAAGCCATGCGCAGCCTGCTGGACGCCTACGCCGGCGTCTCGTCGGCGCTGTTGAGCAGGCTCTGGCACGAGTGGCGCCGAGCCCAGGAGGAGCTGACGCGTGCCCTCTCAGAACAGCATTCCCTGCAAAGTCAGCGTGAACGCCTGGCCTGGCAAATGACTGAGGTCGAGAAACTGGCACCACTGCCTGATGAATGGGACGCGCTCAATACCGAGCACGGCCGGCTCTCCAACGCCCAGGCCCTGCTGGACGCCGCACAGGGCGCTCTGCAAACCCTGGACGCCAATGACATCAGTGCCCGCAGCGCTTTGCATACGGCCTGCCAACGGCTGCAACAGCAGCAGCATCTTGAACCCTACTTCGCAGGGCTGACCGAAGTTCTGTCGTCGAGTCTGGCCCAGGTCGAAGATACCGTCCATGCGCTGCGCAGCTATCTGCGCAAGACCGATCTGGACCCCCAGCGTCTGGCTGAACTCGATACCCGAATGGCACTCTGGCTGTCGCAGGCAAGACGCTATAAATGTTCCCCCGCCGAATTGCCCGCACTGCTCGCCAGCTGGAAGCGGGAACTGGAGCAGCTTGATGCAGCGGCTGACTTGGCCACCCTGCGGGACCGACAAAGCGCCGCACAACAAGCCTATCTGCTTGAGGCGCAGACTCTGTCGCAGGCCCGCAAACGCAGCGCACCTCAATTGGCCAAAGCCATTACTGTGGCAATGCAGGGTCTGGGCATGCAGGGCGGCCAATTCGAGGTGGCCTTGCCGAAGTCCGCTCAACCGATGCAGCAGGGTCTGGAAGAAGTCAGTTTCCTGGCAGCCGGACACGCCGGCAGCACGCCGCGCCCGGTGAGCAAGGTGGCATCGGGCGGTGAACTGTCACGCATGGCACTGGCGATCGCCGTCACCACCAGCCAGCTCGGTACCGCGCAAACGCTGATTTTCGACGAGATCGACTCGGGCGTCGGAGGCGCCGTCGCCGAAACGGTCGGCCGCCTCATGAAGCAATTGGGCAGCGATCGACAGGTCCTTGCGGTGACCCATTTGCCGCAAGTGGCTGCCAGTGCCGATCACCATCTGGTCGTCACCAAACAGACACAGGGCAAGACTACATTGAGCTCGGTCGACGAGGTGCAGGGTGAGCGGCGCGTGGCGGAGGTGGCGCGCATGCTCGCAGGCGAGCGCCTTTCGGACACGACACTGGCGCACGCCCGGGAGATGCTGCAATTGCAGGAGTAAAACCTTGAAATCCGAAAGCTCTGAACTACAGGTCGTTCTGATCACCGGCATGTCGGGCTCCGGCAAATCAGTTGCACTGCATGCGCTCGAAGACGCCGGCTTCTTCTGCGTCGACAACCTGCCGCCCGAGTTGCTGCTTGCCTTTGTGGAACTGGAGAAGCAGCAAAATGCGAGCCGGGTGGCGATTGCCATGGACGCCCGCAACGCCAGTTCGCTGCACCTGTTGCCGGCCCAATTGGCGCGTCTGAACGACCAGGGCATTTCGGTCAAGTCCCATTTTCTGGACGCCACCACCGAAACGCTGGTGCGGCGTTATTCCGAAACACGACGCAAACATCCCTTGTCTCAGTCGGTCACCGAGCGCTCGGACAACAACCCGCGTCGGGCGCTGATCGAAGCCATCGAACTCGAACGCGAACTTCTGACCGATCTGCGCAATCAGGCCCACGTCATCGACACCAGCAGCATCCGGCCCTCACAGTTGCAGGCTTATGTCAAGTCGCTGATTTCGACCTCAGGCGGACAGCTGACGCTGGTATTCGAGTCCTTTGCCTTCAAACGCGGCGTGCCCACCGATGCCGACTACGTGTTCGATGTGCGCATGCTGCCAAACCCTCATTACGAGCCTGAGTTGCGCCTTCTGACCGGTCGGGACGAAGCCGTGGCCGCCTTCTTGCGCGAACAGGCCGACGTGACACTGATGCTCAACCATATCCATGCCTTTCTGCAGCACTGGCTTGACGCTCTGGCGCGTGATCACCGAAGCTATGTCACAGTGGCCATTGGCTGCACCGGCGGACAGCACCGCTCTGTCTATCTGGTGGAGCAGCTGGTCAAACTCTTCGAGGACAAATGGGTCACGCTGAAGCGGCATCGGGAGTTGGAAAAGAACTGAAATCGGTCAGCAGCCTTCTGACCGGGGCCGGTAAACCCAGCTCTGGCCAACGCGCCGCGGCAGTCCACGTCCCGGCTGTGTCGAGCTTGGCTGAGGCCGGCAGTTGCAGCCGAACCGGATGCAGGTACAGGTCCTTGTGGGTCAGCACGTGAAGAAAGGCCGGCGCGTCGCGCAATGCCGATCGATAGCGCGCCGGAACCGCCGCCGCCAGAGATTCGCGCGCGTCAAACAAAGGAAAACAGTAAAGTCCGCCCCAAACCCCCTTGGTCGGTCGCTTGTCGAGCCAGACCGACCCGGCGCGGCTCTGTATCCATAGCAACCAGATGGACTGCGAGCTGCGCCGGGTCTTTCGCGTCTTCACCGGAAAACGCTCCACCTGCCCGAGACGACGCGCCACGCAGCAATCTGCCAGGGGACAGCGGTCACAGGCAGGACTCCTGGCGCTGCAAACGGTAGCACCCAAATCCATCATGCCCTGGGTGTAGCGCGGCATGGTTTGCGACAAATCGCGCACTGGCAATAATTGCGAAGCCAGATTCCAGAGCTCGCGTTCGTTGGCCAGAACGGACAAATCGGCACCAAAACCGAGAGCACGCGACAGTACACGTCTGACGTTGCCGTCCAGAATGGCGACGCGCTCGGCAAAACACAGCGCGGCAATCGCGGCAGCCGTGGATCGGCCGATGCCCGGCAGGGTTTGCAGAAGCTGCGCCGTTTGCGGAATGATGCCGCGGTGCAAGCCCATCACCTGGATCGCGCAGGCATGCAGGTTGCGGGCACGGCTGTAATAGCCGAGGCCGCTCCACAAGCCCAGCACCTCGTCCAGTGGCGCCGCGGCCAGCGCAGCGACGTCGGGAAAGCGTCTCAGGAAGCGCGCAAAGTAGTCGAGCACGGTTGTCACCTGCGTCTGCTGCAGCATGATTTCGGACAGCCAGACGCGATACGGATCTCTGCTGTTCTGCCACGGCAAATTGTTTCGTCCGTGCGCTTGCTGCCATTTCACCACTTTGCTGGCCAGGTCCGTCAATGCCATGGTTCAAACCGCTTCAAGTCTTCTGGCAATGAGCACAGTAGAAGGTTGAGCGCTGACCCTGTCGCAAACACCGGATCGTCGTGCCACAAACCCGACATGGTTGCCCCTCCCGCGCGTAGACCATGGCTTCAAGCTGAAAGTGCCCTTTTTCTCCCGCGGCGCTGGAGAAATTGCGTAGCGTGCTGCCGCCGCCGGCCAGCGCTCGCGCCAACACATCCCTGATGGCTGCGTGCAGTCGCTCGACACGCGGCCGCGTCAATTTGGCCGCGCTCAGCGTTGGCCTGATGCCGGCCAGGAAAAGCGTCTCCGAAGCGTAGATGTTGCCCACCCCCACCACCACATCGCCCGCCAGCAAGACCTGTTTGATGGCCGCTTTGCGACGCTTCAAGCCCGCGCGAAACCGGACCAGAGAAAAATCGTCCGATAGCGGCTCCATGCCAAGCCTGTCAAGCAGCTTGCGCGCGGCGGGAGCCTCTTCACTGGCGGCATAGACAACCGCGCCAAAGCGCCGCGGATCGTTAAGCCGCAGCGTGCCGTGGGTCGTCACCATTTCAAAATGGTCATGCTTTCCCGGGGCCGCCAGCTCGCTTGAGAACATCAGACTGCCAGACATTCCCAGATGCAGCAACAGCAAGCCCTGATCGAGATCAATCAGCAGATATTTGCCGCGCCGGCGCACCGCCTGCACGTTGCGCCCCAACAGACTGGCCGTCGCACAGCCCAGGGGCCAGCGCAAGCTCTTGCCCAAATGCAGGGACAGCACTTTTGCCCCGGCAATGCGGTCGGCAAAACTCAAACGAGTGGCTTCAACTTCGGGTAATTCAGGCATGAAGAACGATGTGGACTGACATGGATTATTATGGTCCGATGTTTCCCTTGAATCGCTTTTCCCTGCTGGTCGTATTGGTTTGTGCGCTGAACGCGCAGGCTCAAACGCCCGAAATCAAATCCGGCGCGGCGGCGAGTTCCGCGCTCGACAGTGAGCTCTTCTACCAGCTCCTGCTGGGGGAACTCAATGCCCGCGAGGGCGAACCGGGTACCGGCTATGCCTTGCTGTTAGACGCAGCACGAAAGACAAACGACAGCAAACTCTACCAGCGCGCCGTTGAAATTGCACTGCAGTCGCGCTCGGGCGAATCGGCACTGATGGCGGCCCGCGCATGGAGGCAGGCGTTGCCGACCTCCCGGGAGGCGAATCGCTATCTGTTGCAGATATTGATCAGTCTGAATCGCATCGGCGAAATTCAGGAACCCCTGAAACGTGAAGTTGCAGCCGCCGACGCAAAGGACCGCGCAGTCACCCTATTGACGATCCCACGCTATTTCGCGCGCGTTTCGGACAAAAAAATGGCCGCAGCGGCAGTGGAGCAGGCGCTGGCCGCCTACCTGGCTTCAACCGCCGTCGGCGCCGCGGCCTGGACCACGATCGGTCGCATGCGCCTGGACGCTGGCGATAGCGATGGCGCACTCGAAGCGGCACGCAGGGGACAGGCCCTGGATGCCAGGGCGGATGGTCCGGCATTGCTGGCTTTGTCCATGATCAACCCGAAGACGCCTCAGGCCGAGACGATTGTGAAGAAGCACCTTGAAGGCCCGGCAAGGCCTGAATTCCGGATGGATTACGCCCGCACACTGCTCGACTCGCAGCGCTACGCGGAGGCGGCAGTCCAGCTCGAAACCATTACCCTGGAAAAACCGGATTACCCGCCAGCCTGGTTGATACGCGGCGCGCTTGCGCTGCAAAATGAAGATACTTCTGCCGCAGAACATTCCCTGCTTCGTTATCTAGAACTGACCCAGGCCAGGGGTGCTGACGCGACGCGTCCCGAGACCGCCCGTGGACTGGTCCAGGCTTACCTTTCGCTGGCCCAGATTGCCGAGCGAAAGAAAGATTTCGCCGCAGCAGAGGCATGGCTGAAAAAGATTGACAACCCCGAGGAACTGCTCAACGCACAGCTGCGCCGTGCCGGCATTCTTGCGCGACAGGGCAAAGTGGCCGAAGCGCGACAATTGATTCGCAGTCAGCCAGAAAGTTCGACACAAGACGCTCGAATGAAGGTCGCGGCTGAAGTCGAATTGTTGCGTGAGGCCAAGCAGTACCAGAGCGCTTATGACGTTCTCGCAGAAGTCACCGCGCTCTATCCGGACGATTTCGATCTGGTCTACGACATGGCCATGATCGCTGAAAAACTCGGAAAATTTGACGAAATGGAGAGTCTGCTGCAAAAGGTGATCGTCGGCAAACCGGAATACCAGCATGCCTACAACGCGCTCGGCTTCTCGTTGGCCGAGCGCAACACGCGACTGAGCGAGGCCAGGCAACTCATCTTGAAAGCACTGGACCTGGCCCCGGACGATCCTTTCATCACCGACAGTCTGGCTTGGGTTGAATATCGCAGCGGCAATCTGGAGCAGGCGCTGCACCTTTTGAGGCTCGCCTTCAAAGCCAAACCGGATGCAGAAATCGCGGCCCACCTGGGGGAGGTGTTGTGGACCATGGGTCAACGCGAGGAGGCGATCAGCTTCTGGAGGCAAGGTGCAAAGATCGGTGCAGAAAACGAGACCCTGCTGGACACACTCAAGCGCCTGCAAGTCAAGTTGTGATGTCGCTGATCAAGCTCATTGGCATGACAGCCATTTGCGTTACCTTGCTGATGGCGGGTTGCGCGGCCCTGCCACCAGCCGACGGACTTGCCGCGCCAGGCAAAGCGCACTGGCATGGTCGGCTGGCGTTGCGGGTTGACTCAAGTCAGGCACAGGCGCAAGCCCTGTCCTTTGCCGCCGGGTTTGAGCTTGTCGGCAGCGCTCGCAGCGGTGCCTTGACGCTCTTTACGCCACTGGGAACCACCTTGGCATCGCTGTCGTGGTCAGACCAATCGGCAGTCCTGCGCCAAGGGAGCGATAGTCAGTATTTCGAATCGCTGGACGCTTTGACAGTGCACGCCCTGGGCGCCGAGATACCGATGGCGGCGCTGTTCGCCTGGCTGGCTGGCGATGCTATGGATGCGGCCGGCTGGAACGCCGATCTATCGCTCTATGCGCAGGGCAGCATCCTGGCCCGGCGTACGCAGCCAACCCCCGAGGCCGAGATCCGTCTGCTGCTTGAAAAATGAACTCCCTGCATGACGTTGCGGCCCCGGCCAAGCTCAATCTGTTCCTGCACATTACCGGCCGGCGGCGCGACGGCTATCACTTGCTGCAATCTGTCTTCATGCTGATTGACTGGCACGACACGCTGCATTTTGAAGTCCGCCGCGATGGACACATCAGCCGCGAGGATCTGACCACAGCGCTACCAGAGGATGATCTGGTGCTGCGCGCTGCCCATGCCCTGAAGGCGGCCAGCGGCCGCGCCCTTGGTGTTCACATCGGGATTGAAAAGCGCATTCCGTCACAGGCCGGGATGGGGGGCGGATCTTCGGATGCAGCCTCGACGCTGCTGGCCTTGAACCGTTTATGGAAACTCGACCTTTCGCTCGAAAGCCTGAGCCGGATCGGTCTTCAGCTGGGTGCCGACGTGCCCTTCTTTTTGACCGGACAAAACGCCTGGGTTGAAGGCGTGGGTGAAAAAATTACACCGATCCCCCTGCCGAGCGGCCAATTTCTGGTGGTGAAGCCCGACCAGGGCCTGGAGACGAGGCTCATCTTCTCAGATCCAGCGCTGAAAAGAGACAGCCAGACTGCTATAATTTCCGGCTTCTCGGCAGATGCTTTCGGTTTTGGCCGCAACGACTTGCAGGGTGTTGCCGAAAGGCTTTGCCCCGCTGTCAAGCAGGCTCTGGAATGGCTGGCAGCACGCGGTCTCAAGGGTCGGATGACAGGGTCTGGCAGCGCGGTGTTTGCGCAGGTTTTACGGCCGCTCGAACTGGGCGACGTGACAGACACGTTTCAGGTCAGATTGTGCAACAGTCTGGCTGTTCATCCCCTGGTGGGATGGGCGTCGAGTGACAGTTTGATGGTTGACAGTCTTTGACTGCCGACCGGTGTAGGGGAGTCGCCAAGCTGGTTAAGGCACTGGATTTTGATTCCAGCATGCGAAGGTTCGAATCCTTCCTCCCCTGCCAAAGATGAGTCCGATAAGGTGCATTGACAGCCGGCCACCCTGAGGATGGCGGTCGCGTCATCCAATCGGCCACGCTAGCCCCTGATCTTTCGAGATTCGTACTCTGCCATCCCTTGACCGCGTGCAGACGGCCCATAGGACGCATGGTTTATTCTTCTTTGCCCTGGCTACACCCCTACCAACTCCACTGCCATTTCTCGCGGGTTGTCGGTGCGTTTGCTTACGTCAAGCATTTCGATACCCAGCACCCGCCCAGCTGCGTCAAAGTCAAACACCACGCCGGGCCGCACTTCGTCACTCTCTGCCACGGTGCCAGACAGTAGGCGGATATACATTGCATCGGCCTTGGGGTCATATTCGATTTTCATGGTTGCACTCCGTATTTTTCAAACTTGCCGGTGGCCATGACGGTCACCACCATTATCACGACGTCACCTTCGTACAGTACACGCAATAGCTGGCGCTTGCCCGTGCGTTCAATCCAGCCTTGTGCCTCGTTACGGCCATGCTGCGCGTCGACGGTGCGCAATGGCTGTGCAAGTGTGGCCAGCACCTCTGCCTGGCTGATTCCGCGCTCTGCCATTCTGGCTAGGGCGTGCTGGGTGAATGTGATCTGCATGGCTTCAATTGTGCTGCCATTGCGGAACCTGTCAAGAATCGGCCTCGACACCCACATTTAATCCACGCGTATAGATCCCTTATGGGCTTGTCTATGGACTCCGTGAAGAAAAAGATCGAAGACGCTATCACCTCGGCAGCGGGTCTCCAGCAACTATCGGAGCGCACTGGCGCCACTGCATCGAATCTGTCGGCACTCGCAGCGGTTGCCAAGCTGTCTGCCACGATACCGAAGCTCTGGCTGGCGGTTTTCCTCCCGGAAACCGACAGGTTACACAGAATTTTACGTGCGCAAGTTTTGGGGGGAGGGGTACCTGATGACCTGGCCGAGTTACTGGCCTTGCACGTTCAGTGTGTGGACGTCTGCACGAATATAGTCTTCAATCTGGTCTGTTGTTTTTCAATCAAATAAGCGATCGGCTAAAATCCCGCCTTCTGTTCCAAAGATCAACCGGTCCGGCGACTTCTGGCGAAGCTGCTAGCCTTCACGATTTGGGGGCACATTTGGGGGCACATTTGGTTTTCGAAAATCAAGAAACTAGCATCCATGCGGGTTTCGAGGCTAGATGTGAAGGCTTCCTCCGCCAAAGATTCGTTGTGCGCGTCAGAGCTCGCACAGCAGTACCATAAGTTGAACGCACAGGCGCCACCATTGTCAAACGCTGGACCACTCATGCAGGCTACCGATACCCCTGATTTCATGGTTTTTACCGGTAACGCCAACCCTGGTATGGCGGCGCAGATTGCGCGCCACCTGAACATATCGCTCGGTGCCGCCACTGTGGGTCGTTTTTCGGACGGCGAGGTCACTGTCGAAATCAACCAGAATGTACGGGCAAGGGACGTTTTTGTGGTGCAATCGACCTGCGCGCCAACCAACGAAAACCTGATGGAACTTCTCATCATGGTGGATGCGCTCAAGCGCGCCTCGGCAGAACGCATCAGTGCCGTAATCCCCTATTTTGGCTACGCGCGGCAGGACCGTCGTCCGCGATCGAGCCGGGTTCCGATTACCGCCAAGGTGGTCGCCAATATGCTGCAGGCGGTCGGTGTGGCGCGTGTTCTGACCATGGATTTGCATGCCGATCAGATTCAGGGCTTTTTCGATATCCCGGTTGACAATATTTACGCATCCCCGGTCTTGCTGGGCGACTTGCGTCAAAAGAATTACGAAGATCTGATCGTGGTTTCGCCCGACGTCGGCGGTGTCGTGCGCGCACGCGCACTGGCCAAGCAACTGGACTGCGATCTGGCGATCATCGACAAGCGTCGCCCGAGAGCCAATGTCAGCGAAGTCATGCATGTCATTGGTGAAATCGATGGCCGCAACTGCGTCATCATGGATGACATGATCGACACCGCCGGCACTCTGGTCAAGGCGGCCGAAGTTCTCAAGGAACGGGGTGCGAAGAAAGTCTATGCCTATTGCACGCACCCTATTTTTTCGGGTCCGGCGATCGAGCGCATCACCAACGGCACAGCGCTTGATGAGGTGGTTGTCACCAACACCATTCCGCTGAGCCAGTCGGCAGGCGCCTGCAAGAAGATCCGGCAATTGAGCGTGGCGCCGCTGATCGCGGAAACGATACAGCGCATTGCCAAGGGTGAATCGGTCATGAGTTTGTTCTCGGATCAGGAAAATCTCTTTTAGGTGTTTCTGATTCGGGCAAAAGTGGGTTCCTTGCACGTCTGACAACGTGTATTGAACATTTTTAAATCGGGGTCACACTGGTCGCGGTGGACTCTTCATGGAGTGAATATTATGAAATTCGTCGCTTTTGAGCGCGCCAAGCAGGGTACGGGTGCGAGCCGCCGTCTCCGCATCACCGGTCGCACACCGGGAATCGTTTACGGTGGTGGCCTTGAGCCACAGCAGATCGAGGTCGATCACAACGCCCTGTGGCACGCCTTGAAGAAGGAGGCCTTCCATTCGACCATTCTGGACATGGAACTGGACGGCAAGGAACACAAGGTGCTGTTGCGTGACGTGCAAATGCATCCGTTCAAGCAGCTCATCCTGCATACCGACTTCCAGCGTGTTGATGCCAACACCAAACTGCACATGAAGGTGCCGCTGCACTTCAGCGGCGACGAGAATTCTCCGGCTGTCAAGGCCGAGGGTTGCATGGCCAACCACGTCGTCAACGAGATTGAAGTCATGTGTCTTCCGACCGATCTGCCCGAGTTCATCCCGGTCGATTTGAGCGGTCTGAAGAAAGGCGTGTCGCTGCATCTGGCTGACATCGTTCTGCCCAAGGGAGTGACGGCTGTAACGCACGGCAAGAACAATCCGGTGATCGTGTCCGTCGTTGTCATCGGCTCGGCCGAAGTCGCCGTTGCAGAAGGCGACCCCGCTGCTGCAGCTGGCGCAGCAGCACCAGCTGCGGCTGTGGCTGCTGCGGCTCCTGCCGCCGCCGGCAAGGCGGCACCCGCTGCAAAGGCACCTGCCACAGCAAAGGCACCTGCCGCTGCCAAAGCGCCCGCCGCCAAGAAGAAGTGATCTGAAACGGCCCACCCTGGTGGGCCGTTGAAGTGTCCATGATCAGGCTGTTTGTGGGGCTTGGCAATCCTGGCCCGGAGTACGAACTGACCCGCCATAACGCGGGTTTTTGGTGGCTTGACGAAGTCGCCCGCAGTCTGAAAACAAATCTGGCAATGGACCGGACTTACCATGGTCTGGTGGCGCGAACAGCCGTCAACGGACAGACGGTGTGGCTGCTCAAACCCCAGACCTTCATGAACCTGTGCGGAAAATCAGTCGCTGTACTGGCACGCTTCTTCAAGATTGCGCCTCAGGAAATTCTGATTGCGCACGATGAGTTGGACATCGCCCCCGGCGAGGCCAAACTCAAGCTTGGCGGCAGTCACGCCGGGCACAACGGCCTGCGCGACATTCACGCCCAACTTGGCAGCGACGACTATTGGCGCCTGCGCCTGGGCATTGGCCATCCCGGCGACAGGTCCGAGGTCATCAACTGGGTATTGAAAAAGCCCTCTCTCGATCACCGCCTGGCGATTGACCAAAGCATTGATCGATCATTGAAAGCGCTGCCGCATTTGCTCGCAGGCGAGATGGACAAAGCCACGCTGCTGATCCACACCAGCAAGCCGCCACGACCCAAGCCGCCCCGACCCGAAAGCATGCCGCAGTAAACTCCCGCTGAAATCACAAGTTTGAACGGAGGCCATCGATGTCGGGTCTTGCCTTGAATGCGCTGCTGCTGGCAGTCAGTGCGTTGCCGATGACTGCCGCGGCACAACTCACCTACAAGTGCGGTAACAGCTATAGCCAGGCGCCCTGCCTCGACGCCGTCACGATTGACACCAGTGACCGGCGAACCAGCGCACAAAAACTTCAAACCGACCTGGCGACCCAAAGGGACGCCCGCACCGCTGACACCATGGAGAAAGCGCGCTTGCAGCAGGAAGCCAAAGACCTGGCCGCCAACACACCGGCGCCAAAGGCAAGCAAGCCGGCTCCAAAAAGCAAGAAGAAGGCGGGCCAGGTCCAGATGAAAGCAAATACCACGCGCAAGCCGACGACCAACAAGGCTCAGAACCAGGGGAAGAAGAGCCCGTTGACTGCGGCGTCCCGGCAAGAAGCGCCGCGTCAACCGTGACTGTGACGCGTTATCGGTGCGGTTGGCCTTGCAAGCGTCGGTACTTTTGCCAGAGGGTTTCCCGGCTCTCGACAAAATTCGGATGGACCGGGATGCAGGCGACCGGACAGACCTGAACACATTGCGGTTCATCGAAATGACCGACGCACTCGGTACAGCGCTCGGGATCGATCTGGTAGATCTCGGGACCCAGAAAAATGGCGAGGTTCGGACACTCCGGCTCGCAGACATCGCAGTTGATGCATTCGTCGGTGATGGTCAGTGCCATCGCTTACCATCCACCGCATTGTCAACAAGATCCGGGCAAAACACCATGCGGCAAATTATCGGTGACGCGGCGTTCCAGGCAATCCAGTGGGTCCATTTCTCTTAAAACGATTCGCCACCCTGCTGGCCACCCTTGTGGGGGCCTCGCTCGTCATTTTCCTGGTGCTGGAAATACTTCCGGGCGATGCCGCACAGATACTGATGGGACCCGACGCGGCACCCGAGGCGGTGCAGGCACTGGCCGTCAAATTGGGACTCGACGCGCCGCCACTGGCTCGCTATTGGCAATGGGTCAGCGGCATGGCGCTCGGCGATCTGGGTATCAGCTACAGTTACAGCACCCCCGTGCTGGACCTGGTGCTGGAGCGGCTGGCACTGACCGTGCCATTGGCGCTGATGGCAATGCTTCTGACCAGCGCTCTGGCACTTGTGGCCGGCATTTATGCCGCGTCCCACCACAACCGCATCGGTGATGTGGGCACGATGGGCCTGGCGCAGATTGGTATCGCCATCCCCAATTTCTGGTTCGCCATTCTGCTCATACTGCTGTTTTCGGTGCAGTTGCAGTGGTTCTCTGCGGGCGGCTTTGCAGGCTGGGATGACGGGCTGATGCAGGGCTTGAAATCATTGTTACTACCGGCCATCTCGCTGGCGGTGGTGCAGGCAGCGATTCTGGCGCGCATCACGCGCTCGGCGCTGCTGGAGGTGCTGCGCGAAGACTTTGTTCGCACCGCGCGGGCCAAGGGTCTGTCCCAACGCGCCACCCTCTGGGGCCATGTGTTGCGCAACGCCATGATTCCGGTGGTAACTGTCATGGGTCTGCAATTTGCAAACCTGCTGGCCGGCACCATCGTGGTCGAGAACGTGTTTTATCTGCCGGGTCTGGGGCGACTGATTTTCCAGGCGATCTCGAACCGGGATCTGATCGTGGTGCGCAACTGCGTGATGCTGCTGGCGGCCATGGTGATCATGGTCAATTTCGTCGTCGACGTGCTGTACGCGGTGATCGATCCGCGCGTCAAGGTCAGCGACATATGAAACAGCCCGACAGTTTCATGACCCGCGCCTTGACCCACCCTAGTTTTGTGATGGGTGCCGTGCTGAGCCTGCTGTTGCTGGCAGCGGCAGCCTTGTCACTGCTGTGGACGCCCTGGTCGCCCTTCGAAATCGACATGGCGGCCAAACTGCGACCACCCGACTTGCATCATTGGCTCGGCACTGACCCCTTCGGCCGAGATGTCACTTCGCTGCTGCTGGTGGGTGCCCGTAACTCGATTCTGGTCGGCGTGATTGCCGTTGGCATCGGCCTGACCGTAGGAACAACGCTCGGACTGCTGGCGGCGGCGCGGCGCGGCTGGGTCGAGGAACTGATCATGCGGCTGGCCGATTTCACTTTTGCCTTTCCGGCCATCCTGTCTGCCATCATGATGACGGCGGTCTTTGGCGCGGGTATCGTCAATTCGATCACTGCCATCGGCATCTTCAATATCCCGACCTTTGCCCGCATCACGCGGGCCAGCGCTAACGCGATCTGGTCGCGTGAGTTCGTGCTGGCAGCACGCGCCTGCGGCAAGGGTCCGTGGCGCATCACGCTGGACCATGTACTGCCCAACATCCTGTCGGCCCTGATCGTGCAGGCCACGATCCAGTTTGCCCTCGCGATCCTGGCCGAAGCTGCCCTGTCCTACCTCGGTCTGGGGACCCAACCACCACAGCCGTCCTGGGGCCGCATGCTGGCCGAAGCGCAAACCCTCTTGTTTCAAGCGCCCTTGCTGGCAGTGTTTCCGGGCCTGGCCATTGCATTGGCGGTGCTCGGACTGAACCTCGCCGGCGACGGCCTGCGTGACCTGCTTGATCCAAAGCTGGCCCGAAAGCGCTGACGATGCCCCTGCTCGAAGTTCGCAATCTTGGCGTGCAACTGCAGACCCGGCGCGGCGCAGCGGCGGCAGTTCGGGCGCTCAGTTTCAGTCTGGAGCGCGGCGAAACACTGGGTCTGGTCGGCGAGTCAGGCTGCGGCAAATCGATCACCGCGCTGTCCCTGATGGGATTGCTGCCAGAAAACGCGGTGGTGTGCGGCAGCATCCGCTTCGATCAGCAAGAACTGGTCGGCCAGAGCGACAAAGTCCTGCAGCAATTGCGCGGCAACCGCATCGGCATGATCTTCCAGGAGCCGATGACCGCTTTGAACCCACTGCACCGCATCGGACATCAGGTGGCCGAGCCGCTGCGGCTGCACCGTGGCGCCTCGCGCGCGGCAGCACGACGCCAGGCGATCAAGCTGCTGGAGCGGGTCGGCATTGCCGATGCGACGCACCGCTTCGACGCCTATCCGCATCAGTTTTCAGGCGGACAGCGTCAGCGCATCACGATCGCCATGGCACTGGCCTGTGAGCCTGATCTGTTGATCGCCGACGAGCCGACCACCGCGCTCGATGTGACAATCCAGGGTCAAATCCTGGACCTGATCAGCGAACTGGTGCAGGAACGCCGTATGGCGCTGCTGCTGATTTCCCACGACTTGGGAGTGATCGCCGAAAACGTTTCACGCATGCTCGTGATGTATGGCGGCACGGTCGTGGAAAGCGGCCCGACGCCGGCGGTCTTCAGACACATGGCTCACCCCTATACCCGCGGCCTGTTCGGCGCCCGGCCGCAACTGGGCGGCGCGCGCGGGCGGCGCCTGAGCACGATTGAAGGCTCGGTGCCGGAATTGATCGATCTGCCTGCGGGTTGTCCTTTTTTCGAACGCTGTTCACGTGCCCTTGCCGACTGTGCCGCAGCGCTGCCCGCTGCCATCGATTTGGGTCAGTCGCACCAGGCCCGTTGTCTGCACCTGGACCCGAACTTTGAAGCGGTCGCAGCATGAGTGAAACGCTGCTGCGACTGGATCAGGTGACCCGAACCTACACGCTGCCGCGCGAGCGCCTGTGGGCCGCAGCGCCGTTGGTGCATGCCGTGCAAGGTATCAGCCTGCATATGAACAGCGGGCGCAATCTGGGCATCGTGGGCGAATCGGGCTCCGGCAAATCGACCCTGGCGCGCCTGGTCATGGCGCTCGAAGCACCAACCAGCGGCTCGGTCCATATCCTGGGCCAGGCGCTGCAACAGCTCAGCCCGTTCGAACTGCGCCACGCGCGGCGCAATTTTCAGATGGTGTTTCAAGACCCCTACGGCTCGCTCGATCCGCGCCAGACCGTGCAACGCATCATCACCGAGCCACTGATGGCGCTCGAAGGCGCTGACGACCTTGACCGTCGACACAAAGCCGCTGAAGTTCTGCGCGCGGTCGGGCTGCGCAGCAACGACCTGGGCAAATACCCGCATGAGTTCTCGGGAGGACAACGCCAGCGCATCGCGATCGCGCGCGCCCTCATTACTCGACCCAGATTGATCGTCGCCGACGAGCCGGTCAGCGCGCTCGACGTTTCGGTGCGGGCCCAGGTGCTCAATCTGATGCAGGATCTGTCCAAGGAGTTTGGCGTCACCTATCTGCTCATCACTCACGATCTGGCGGTGGTGGACCATCTGTGCGACGAAGTGGCCGTGATCTACCAGGGGCGCATCGTGGAGCAGGGCTCGCCGCTGATGCTGTTCAAGGCGGCCGCCCATCCCTACACGCAGGCGCTGCTGGCCGCCGTGCCGCGCGTTGGCGCCGAATTGCAACCGGGTCGGCGCAAACATTCTGTGCGGGTCACCACCAAGGCGAGTCCCGCTGCCGCATGCCCTTACGCGGCGCGCTGTCCGCAAGCGCAAGCGCGGTGTGAAACGCAGCGACCCGAACTCAGAACGATAGGCGCCGACCATTGGGTGGCCTGTCACTTTGTGGCTGGTCAACTGCCTGACGACTGACTGATCGCGGCGGTGTTATCGTTCACCCTGTTGTCGCGCCGGATTTGGTTTCAGAACCTATTTTTCTCAGGAGAAACATCATGCTCAGTCGTCGTCAGGTCCTCAGCACCGCAGCCAGCGGCGCCACCCTCGCAAGCTTGCCGTGGCCTGCCATGGCGCAAGGCAAGAAGGACAGCGTGGTGCTGGCGATGACACTGGAACCACCGGGCCTGGACCCGACCGCCGGGGCCGCCTCTGCGATTGCCGAAATCGTTCAGTACAACGTATTCGAAACCCTGACCAAGATCAACAGCGACGGCACGGTCTCGCCACTGCTGGCGGAAAGTTGGGAGGTGTCGCCCGACCTCAAGACCTACACCTTCAAGCTGCGCAAGGGCGTCAAGTTCCAGAACGGCGAACCGTTCAATGCCCGTACTGTGAAGTTTTCGTTCGAGCGTGCCGCCGCCGAAAAAAGCACCAACAAAGACAAGCGGACCTTTGCCGACATGGAAAGCGTTGCGGCGATCGACGACGGCACGCTGGTGATCATCAACAAGTCGCTGGACCCCGACTTCCTGTTCCTGATGGGTCAGGCCACCGCCATCATCGTCGAACCCAAGAGCGTGGACGGCAACGCCACCAAGCCGGTCGGCACCGGACCCTACCAACTCACCGTCTGGAACAAAGGCGCATCGGTCACCTTGAACAAATGGGATGGCTATCGCAACGCCGCCAGTATCAAGCTGAAGAAGGCCACCTTCCGCTTCATCAGCGACCCGGCGGCCCAGGTGGCAGCCCTGCTGGCCGGCGACGTGGACGCCTTCCCGCGCGTGACTCCGCGCAGCGTGCTGCAGTTCAAGACCCATGCCAAGTTCCAGGTGGTTGTGAGCGGCTCGCGGGCAAAGACAATTCTGGCCATCAACAACAAGAAGAAGCCGCTCGACGACGTGCGGGTGCGCCGCGCCATCGCTGCCGCCATTGACCGCAAGGCGGTGATTGAAGGCGCAGCCGACAGCTACGGCGTTCCGATCGGCAGCCACTATGTACCAGGCGCCTTTGGCTATGTCGACACCACCGGCATCAACCCGTTCAACATTGAGAAGGCCAAGGCGCTGCTGGCTGAAGCCGGCGTCAAAACGCCACTCGAACTAAGCCTTAAATTGCCGCCACCGCCCTATGCACGCCAGGGCGGTGAAGTGATCGCCGCGCAACTTGCCAAGATCGGCATCATCGCAAAGATCGAGAACGTGGAATGGGCGCAGTGGCTCAGCGGCACGTACGGCAACAAGAACTACGACCTGACCATCATCTCGCACGTGGAACCGTTTGATCTCGGCAATTTCGCCAAACCCGGCTACTACTGGGGCTATGAGTCAGCAGCGTTCAACGCACTGTTTAACAAGATCCAGAACGCGCTGCGGGCGACGGATCGGGCCAAGCTGCTGGCTGATGCACAGCGCATGCTGGCCAATGACTGCGTGCATGCCTTTTTGTACCAGCCGCAGTGGATCACAGTGGCCAACAAGAACCTCAAGGGTTTGTGGAAAGACATGCCGGTCTTTGTCAACGATATATCCGCGCTGTCGTGGTCGTGAAGCTCCATGAACTCGGCGCTCAAGAACTGATTGCCGGCTACCGCAGTCGCGCCTTTTCGCCGATCGAGGTGATGCAATCGGTGCTGGACCAGATCGGCTGCTGGGAACCGTATATCCACGCCAGTTACCTGTTGCGTCCCGAGCTTGCCCTGCAAAAAGCGCGCGACTCCGAGGCGCGCTGGCAACGCCGTGAGCCTTGTGGTGTTCTCGACGGCGTGCCGGTCACCATCAAGGAAAACGTTGCTACGCAGGGCGATCCAGTGCCTCTGGGCACCCTGGCCACCGAGCTGACGCCCGCAGCGACTGACGCACCACCGGCAGCGCGATTGTTCGAGGCCGGTGCCGTCATGGTCTGCAAGACCACCATGCCGGACTACGGCATGCTGTCGAGCGGGCTGTCGAGCTTTCATGCGCTCTCACGCAACCCCTGGGACCTGAGCAAGACGCCCGGTGGCTCCAGTGCCGGCGGCGGCGCGGCCGCGGCAGCCGGCTATGGCCCGCTGCACGTCGGCACCGATATTGGCGGCTCGTTGCGTCTGCCAGCCGGCTGGTGCGGTATCTTCAGTCTAAAACCGAGCCTGGGCCGGATTCCGATTGATCCCCCCTACACCGGACGTGCGGCCGGGCCGATGACGCGCAACGTGGCTGACGCGGCGCTGATGATGCAGGTGCTGTCGCAGCCAGACGCTCGCGACAGCATGAGCCTGCCCTGGCAACCTATTGCCTGGGAGCAGTTCGATCAGGGCATCGACATTGTGCGCGGACTCAGGATCGGCCTGCTGCTGGACGCCGGCTGTGGTCTGGCCGTCGAATCTGAAGTGCGCGCTGCCATCGAACGCGCCGCCGGTATTCTTGAGCGCGCCGGCGCACGGGTCGAGACCATGCCGCCCTTTCTGACGCCAGCCATGCTCGATGGCATGGACCACGCCTGGCGCATGCGCTCCTACCTTGATCTTTCTGCTATGCCGAGTGACAAGAGAGCGAGCGTGCTGCCCTACATCCAGCAATGGGCCGATAGCGCAGCCGGCATGAACGGAGCACAAACCTTCGCCGCCTTCAGCCAGTTTCACGCCACGCGCGTGACCACGGTGCGTGCGTGCCAAGCCTTTGACTATGTGATTTCACCGACATCGCCGGTGCCGGCGTTTGCGGCGGAACTGCCCTCGCCCACAAACGATCCGCTGCGACCACTGGAACACATCGCCTTTACCGTGCCCTACAACATGTCGGAGCAACCAGCCGCTTCCATCAACTGCGGCCATACCCGAAGCGGCTTGCCGATTGGCCTGCAAATTGCGGGTCGGCGCTTCGATGATCTCGGTGTTTTGCAGCTGGCGCGCGCTTTTGAGCTGTTACGC
>CAIVLG010000196.1 GCA_903906695.1 uncultured beta proteobacterium
CCATGTTTGAAACTATTCCAATAAATCAACTACTTACGCCACCCTCAACAAATTCCGATCCGGATCTCGAGACCAGTCAGCTCGTTCTCCTCTGAAGAACGTTGGGACACTACTGATATAGAGTCGGCTTTAAATTTGCCACTACAACAGGACCATTTGAGCGTTTTAGGTCGGTTTTCTGATGTTCAAAGTCTCCAGCACTTCTGCCTGCGCTTGGTTGATGGTCGAAATCCCTGTGAGCGGCTCGGCCTGGTTGATGCGCACCGTATGGCGCTGAATTCTTCTGAGTTGCTCCAACGCTCGCTCCGGCGACAGATCACTTTTGGCCAGCTTCAATCGTTGACGCATTACGCGATAAACGATCAAAGCCAGGAAACAGACAAACGCATGAGCGCGGATTCTCTCAGGCAGACGGTGGTATACCGGCGCAATCTCAATCTCGGACTTGAGCACCCTGAAGCCCCGCTCGATATCGGCCAAGGCCTTGTAGCGCTGCACCACTTCTGGCGGCGTCAAGTCAGCCACATTGGTCACCAGCATCAGCTTGCCGTCCATCAGTTCTGCCTGCGCCAAGGCCGCCTCGTCCACGGCGTAGCTGAACAAGTCGTTTTTGAGATCGACCTTGACTATTTTTGCCAAATGCGCCTCTTTGACCTCGTGATACAGGCGCGCCTTGGCGCCGCTGTCCGAGAGCTTGCGGCCCCGTTCAGTCACGCCACTGTCCTGCCCATCGAGCTTGCTGGCCCAAGCCTGCGCCTGGGTCTGCAGGGCGGCAATGCGCTCCTGGCGCAGCAGCGTCTGCTCCTTGGCTCTTTGCGGGTTATACGCCACCACCAGTCGCAGACCGTGCCACGACGTTTCTTCAACAATCTCTTGCTCAGCCGTGATGGCTTTAGCTTGGAAGGCCTGCAAGACCTCGACAAATTCACCGTAACGCCGCCCCGGCACCGCCAGAATGAATTCAAGGGCTTGACCACTTGGGAGTTTGATCTTGCCCAACTCGTCAATATTGTCCAAAGACAGCAAACCCCGATCGGCCACCACAATCAAGCGCTTGATGTGGCTAAAGCGCGCGAGCACCTTCTTGAGCAGGGGCAGCAAAGTAGGCGACTCGGCCTGGTTGCCATCAAACACCTCGTGGTAGATCGGCAAGCCTTCTGCGGTTTGCACCACCCCGAGCATGAACTGGCGGGCAATCAAGCCTTCTTTGGCCATGCCGTACTGGCGCACGTCGCCTGTCTGCTCAGACAGGCCGGCAGCACGGATGGTGGTGAGGTCATAGAACACCAGCGACAGATCCTGATCCACCAGGGGCCGCAGCAGATTGGCCACCACCTCGTCGACGGCCTCTTGATGGTCCATCAGTGCGTCCAGGCTGCGCAGCAAATGTTGGTGCGTCAAGGCATCCACATCGACTTGGGGCATGCTCACCGTTTGCAGCCAACGCAGCACGCCCAGTTTGGAGTCGGCATCACAAAGGCGATTGAAGACCATGACACGAATGGCATGCTCCACCGGCGTGGTGTAACGCGCTTTACGAAAGACGCCAGCCAAAGCGTCAAAGCCAAGTTCCTTCCAAAGTTGGTCCAACGTCCACACATCACCCAGCGCCAATGCCGATTCAAAAGCGACCTGCGGCGTATCGGCCATCGATGCCGGCATGCCTTTGGCACGAAGCAGACCTTTGAGCAACGAATCCACCTGACCACCGGCTTCGTCCAGGCGCCCGAGCGTAGAGACGGTGCGTTGTCGAGGGCGACCGGTTTCGTCACGGAAAGATTCGACCAGCTGCACGTAGGTGTGGCCGCCGCTTCGGGTGAGCTTGGTGAACATGAGGGGAGTGTAGCAAAAGAAATCCCGGAACGCAATAGACATTGCCAACACTTAACAAACACACTATTGCCACTACCGAAAATTCAGAACGACAGCGCTAAGTGCTTGATTTTGTTAGAGTCGAGGGGTCAAAAATCGCGGAAATCGCGTCCAACTGTCGAACTCGGGTGCCCCCAGCTCGTGGTCACTTGCCTCATTCCACCATAGACGCTCATCGCAAGATCGTCGTTGTCGTCGTGGAGTGCCGGCAAATTCAGTGTCATCGGCTTCGCCACCACCCGCAACATGTGTTACGTCTTCAACAGTTTACGAGACTCTTGAATAGTCAAGTTCCCACAATACTTCTTCAACAAAAAATGGGGGCGGGGCCGGCTTGATCTTATTCTTGAAATTATAGACCTTGCTGGATCTTCCTGTGCGCCGCGACGCCGACCAAGAGATCCTCGGCTTTATTATTAGCAATCATAAGATTCTTGTTTATTCGAATTATCGCTGAACCCATCGCGTTGCTTGCCGCAACGGGGCACAATTGCAAACCAGTTTGATGTGGGTTGAAGACGTTTCCAAATTTGGTCGTTAGCATAATTCCAGTGTTCTCGCGTCTGGCGAAGGAGAGGGATGGCTTCTTCCAATATTTTGATAAGAGGGTCATAAAAAGAATGATGGACGATATATCCAGAAGCAGTTTGTGCTTCAAGAACTTTTTGTATAAAAGGTTGATTTGTGGCGGTCGATTGAATCATATTATAAGAAATCATACAAACGTTATAATTCGGGGCTGATTCGAAAAATGTTTGAAGAAGGTTCTCGAATTCCTGTCGAGATACAGTGAAATAAAAATCATCTTCCAGAATGAGAACTTGTTGATAATTGCGTTCTTTTGCCAGTTCAAGAACAGCCAAGTGGGACATCGCACATCCCAAGCAACCTTGGTCGGGGGTATGGAAAGCAGAGAACCTTTCGGCCTTGTCATAGAGGTTGTATTGACGAAGTTCTCGTTCGATTTGTTCGCGACGGTCGGCTCTCTTATCAAGGTTGATGTAAAAGATTCTTTGAAGTGTGTTTGACATGATTGCTTATATGATATGAATAGAATAATATTGCATTATTATTGATGTAAATAATTTGTTATAGTATTCAGCAAATCTTTTTCGCAAATGGTCTTACTCTTTTCTTTTGATACGACTTCGTGTTGTTCAGCTACGCATTTTCATACGTAGTCGGCCATGCAAAATGCCCTAGGGTGCTGATTGTATGAAGGAATAGTTCATTTTCTTGTCGCCCAAAACTCCCGGAGAGCGTCAATAAGAAGGTGGTTTTCCGGAAGTTTTTTGCATTAGCACCGACGACCTCTTCCGGGCCTGGCTGTACATGATGATTGACCCGGTTCGCATGCGGGCTGCTGAACGGCTTGAGCCCCGTGTTGGGAAACTCACGTGCACGGTTCTGAGGGGAGGGCCTGCCGGTCTTTCGTGGTGTCGACGCCGAGAATCGCAGTGTCGAGATCATCCATCGCGGAAAATTGAAGTCGCTGATCAAGCAGCAGCGGCGGTGGCTGAAGCGCCGGCAGGCTCGGACCACGCTACCCCAAGTCGATTCTTGTGCCGGATGAGGCGATGAAATCCAAGCTGCCAACTGCGGTATATTTCTCGCATGCTCGTATCAGCTTTTGTCGTACAGAGAAATGGAAATGCTATTTACGACCTGGATGAGTACCTGAATCGCTTCCGACACCTGGCAGAAACTGGGCTTCCAATTCTTCTCTTCCTGGACCGTTTGTTTGACGGCAAGGTGAGCTACCCGAACGTTCGGGTAGAGCTTACGTCGATCACCGAACTACCTCTTTGGCAGCGACTGCAAGGAATCGACGTAATTCTTCCGCGGCACCGTAACCCGTCAAAGGACACACTCGACTTTCTCATCATTGGCAATAGCAAAACTGAATTCATCCGCCGCGCCGCCGAGTTGTACCCTGAATGCGCGCGTCTAACCTGGGTTGACTTCGGCATCGCTAAAGTGCTCAGTAATCCGCGACATAGCCTAAAGAGACTTGCCGAATGTGAGCTTGCTGCGGCCGGTTTCACTGTGCCGGGCATTTGGGGCGAACCGCAGATGGAGACCGACTCAGTATGCTGGCGGTATGCAGGGGGGTTCTTCACGGTGGACAGGGCTTCGGCATTGGCTCTTCGTGACGCCCACTGGGAGATGATCGAGACCCTACTGCCGCAGCTTACATGGGAAGTAAATATATGGTCATGGATGGAAAGCGTTGGCAATCTTGGCGGCACCAGCGGCGTGGCACTGAACTGGTATCAGGCAAATCATGATGACACCTTATTCAATTTCCCTACAAGTAAATCCTGGGGTTGCGCCCTTACTATACCTGATGACAATAGCCAAATAACCATGGACCGACAGCCCCAACTTTGTCTCAATATGATCGTGCGCAACGAGTCCGCAATTATTGAACGTGCCTTGCAATCAATCATTGGCATTGTCGATTGCTGTGTGATTTGTGACACGGGGTCCACTGATGCAACGCAAGGCCTTATTCGGTCATTCTGCGACAGCCATGGTATCGCGTGCGAGTTACATGCGTTTGCGTTCGTCGACTTTTCCCAGGCTAGAAACGAGGCCTTGAAGCGTGCACGTCAATCAACGCTTGCCTTTGACTATCTGCTGCTGTTCGACGCGGATATGGAGCTAAAGGTCAATGATTTATCGGAGTTAGCAGACCTACACGCTGACGCCGCTCTGGTGCGGCAAGAAAGCTCCACCATCACCTACCAGAACGTGCGCTTGCTGCGCCGCACTGCGGACGCACGTTATGTGGGCGCCACGCACGAAGCACTGGTGGTCAAGGGTCAGGTTACCAATCTTGCCGGACTGCGTTTTATCGATCATGCCGACGGTGCGAGTCGACCTGAAAAACTAGTACGAGATGAAAGGCTGCTGCGCGCAGCGTTGGCGCAAGACCCTGGAGACGCGCGATCGATGTTCTACCTTGCGCAGACATTGCGCGATGCCCATCGCTACGAGGAATCCATTGAATGGTACGAACGAAGATGCGATGCCGGTGGCTGGGATGAAGAGCGGTGGTACTCGCGCTATCAAATAGCTATCTGCCAGCAGGAGCGCGGTGAAACAGCCGCTTTCGTCAGCGCCTGCGTTGATGCCTATGCCATGCGCCCCACGCGCTCAGAGCCGCTTGTACGCCTAGCACGTCATTACGCCAATTCCGGCAAACATGATGCCGCGTTGCTGCTGATCGAACAGGCAGCGCAGATTCCTTGGCCACAGAGCGATAAGCTGTTTGTGGAACATGAGTCCTACGGTGATGTTTATCGTGAGCTGACTTCGATTAGTGGCTACTACAGCGTCATTCCCGAGCGGCGCAAGGCAGGCAACGAGGCTTGTGAAGCACTTGCTGTTGATGCGAACGGCCCGCCAAGACGACGTTGGACGGCACGCAATAACTTGGCGTACTACACCAGACCCTTAGCGGAGATCTGTCCAGAGGCGATCATTCGACAAATTAAGGTTGTTCTGCCCCAACCCTATGTGGCGACGAACCCCTCTTTCGTTCGCGACGGGGACTGTTATCGCGGCATCGTAAGAGGAGTTAACTACCAGTTATCAAACGGTCAATACACCATCCACGATGATCGCGGTGTTGTCCGCACTCGAAATTTCTGGGTTCAACTCGACGCGGATTTTCAGCTTGTGGATATGCGCGAGATGCTTGACCTCAGCCTGCTGCCTCGTTCAGCCGAGGCTCGCATCCGTGGATTTGAGGATTGCCGACTCTTCCGGTGGCAGGAGGATTGGTGGTGTTCGGCAACGTCTAGGGAACTTGGCTCAGACGCTCGTGCGACGATAGTGTTGTTAAAGCTTAACCACGAAGGGGACATCGTAAAAGCCTATCCGATGCTCGGCTTCGCTGATGATCAGCATCAGAAGAACTGGATGCCGAGCGCCGGTGAGCGATTGGAGTTTATCTACAGCTGTGGACCAACGATCGTCCTGGACGCCAGTGCTGTGGACGGTTCGTTTGTCGTTGAATCGAGCCTTGATCCGGGGCTTGCTCTTGATCATTGGCGCGGCGGAAGCCAGTTGATCCCCTGGTCGAGTGGCTTTCTTGCTGTCGTGCATGAAGCCCGCGATACCGCTCGGGGCCGCCAGTACCTGCACCGATTCGTCGGGTTTGATTCAACGAAGAAACCGGTAGCTGCGAGCAGTGGCTTCCACTTTAATTCACTTGGCGTCGAATTTGCCGCTGGACTCACGCCCAGCATCGACGGTGCTTCTGTGCTGGTTAGCTATGGCGCTGGAGATTGCGCCGCCTGGATTGCCACGGTGCCGGTGGTGGCGATCCAGGATTTGCTAAAACCCCTCACGTCCGGTCGGAATTAGCAGTTAGACTACAGTCAACGTCAAAATTCACCGGAGTGCGGTCGCCATGTCACTATTTCGTCGTGATTTCTTGGGAAGATCCCTCGCCTGGACCCTCTCCGCCACTTGGCTTGGGACTGCGCTTGATGTATGGGGCCAGGCGCCGTTGCTGCTCAACTATCAGGGCCGATTGACCAACGCCGCAGGGCTGCCCGCGACTGGCAGCTATAACGTCGGCTTTCGCATGGTGGATGCGACTGGCAACTACCTGGGCTGGTCCGAAGCCCATACCGGCATCAGCGTCAACAACGGCTTCTTTTCGGTCCTGCTCGGCAAGAACACAGCTCTGTCGGCTTCGCTGTTCCAGGGCGCCCCTCTTGACGCCTACGGGCCGGCGCGCTATCTGGAAGTCACGGTGGCAGGTGAAACACTGTCACCGAATCTGCGCATCGTGAGCAACGCGTGGTCGATTGCAACCGCTGGGCCGACAGGTTCGGCTGGCCCTACCGGTCTATCCGGAACAACTGGCACAGTTGGACCCACAGGCTCGACCGGCTCAGCTGGATCGACCGGATCAGCTGGACCCACAGGCTCAGCTGGATCGACCGGCTCGGCTGGACCAACCGGATCAGCTGGACCCACTGGCTCAGCTGGATCGACCGGATCAGCTGGACCCACAGGCTCAGCTGGACCCACAGGCTCGACCGGCTCAGCTGGATCGACCGGCTCGGCTGGACCAACCGGCTCAGCTGGACCCACTGGCTCAGCCGGATCGACCGGCTCAGCTGGACCCACTGGCTCAGCTGGATCGACCGGCTCAGCTGGACCCACTGGCTCAGCTGGACCAACCGGATCAGCTGGATCGACCGGCTCAGCTGGACCCACTGGCTCAGCTGGACCAACCGGCTCAGCTGGACCAACCGGCTCAGCTGGACCAACCGGCTCGGCTGGTGGGCCAACCGGCTCGGCTGGACCGCAGGGCGACACCGGGCCAACCGGATCGCAGGGCAATCCCGGGCCAGTGGGGCCAACGGGGCCAACCGGACCAATATAGGCATAGGCCACAGTCCTATGCCGATATTCATGCCAAGCGATTGCCTGAGAGGGAGTCAAATCGCCTTCGCTGCGCTCGTGACGGCGCTCGCGTCCCTCTTGCTCACCGTGCCGACAGGGGCTTTGGCGGTGGATGCGACAAGCGCGTCCTACAAGGTTCTCAATTCGTCGCTGGCGGCTGGCGGTGCCGACTCCTCGTCCAGCAGTTTCCGGCTCAACGGCGTGATCGGAGGCAACCTGATCGGCTCATCCTCCAGCACCAGTTTTCGGCTCGACGCGGGCGACGGTCCTCAAGCCCGGATGCTCCTGACCGATACCCCCGCAGGAACGACAACTACTTCAAGCGGAGAAACCGGTGCGGGAGTGGCGTCAGCGACTGCTGTAGGGCCGTGGCTGTTCGCACCAGCGGGGAGTGGCCCCCTGCAGACAGCTGGATTCATCCCGCTGCAAGGCCATCCAAAATCCCCCCCGGTGGCTCCGCCAGCCGGCCTCACCTTCCCGTTCGGTTTGTTTGATTTTGTGGCGTTCAACGGTGCGCCAGGCACCAGCATGACCATCACCATTACCTACCCGGGTACTCTCCCGCCGGGCGTTCAGTACTGGAAGTACGGGCCGACGCCAACCGACCAGTCACCGCACTGGTATGTGTTGCCGGGCGTCGTTTTTACGGCGAACACTGCGACACTCACCATTGTGGACGGGGGCTTAGGGGACGACGACTTGCTGGCAAACTCCATGATCGTTGATCAAGGTGGACCAGCCTATTCAGTTTCAGCGACGCAGGCCATTCCGACCCTCTCCGAATGGGGCATGATGTTGCTTTCCGGCTTGATTGCGATGTTTGGTTTCTTGACAATGCGCCGCCGAGCCAAGCTGCGATTCTGAGCACCCGTTTCAGTCATTCAATTTTCCGCGCGTCAATCATGCAGTCGGGTATCGGTCAGGCAAACTGATCAGTTGAATGACGGCAATCTGTCTGTAGGGTCGGGAGAATGATGAAATTGGACCGAGGTCGGCAATGACCGGTTAGGAGAAATCTTGCGACCCCACGCCTCGCCGCGACCGTCTCTTAGCGCTGCCCTGCCGAATTACGTTTCGCTCGATACCAGACCTTCAATTTTGATTGTCAGCGTCCATGAAAAGTGGCTGGCTCCAGAAGACACCAAGCGGGCGCACGGATTTCCGATCTGCCTTCTCCCGACCCGACATTGACATTTGCAGCCCGAGCATGGCAATGTGGCGACAATCTGAACGGCAGGGACACTGCTCCGAGACTGTTGCAGAACTAGGTTTTTAGCGAAATCAGAGATGTATCGCTGACTGCTGACCTGTACCGACAGACCCCGCCATAGCAGTACTGTCTCTGGTCATTTCTGGTACATGGCTACCACTTGGCTGCAACCCAGACTACTGCTTTTCGTTCAAAGCATACTAGTTGTCAGCTACCGACAAAAGGGTAGCGCTGCGTCATTGGCGGACAGCCCCAACTCTTGGAAACTTGCTCCAACGCAAACCACCAAGAGCTACTGCCATGCGAATCATTCATGCCCTTTGGATCACCCTGCTGATCTCTGTCCTGCCGAATCTGGCCGCAGCCCAGACGGCAAGTTATTCCCTGAACTCGACTGCCGTCAGCCAATTTAGCACAGGCCCCTATGGATCGGTCACTTTGACTCAGAGCTTTAGCGATGTGTTGGTCAATGTTGTCTTACGCAATGATCTGAATTTTCTTACCACCGGCAACCCCGGCTCGCACTCCATATTCTCTTTCAACGTGAGTGGTGCTAATGCCAGCGACATAACTAACATTTCTTTCGCAAATGGGCTCAATGGGATCTTTGGCGTCGCAAGCCCTGCCGGTAATTCGCCTTTCGGCAACTTTACCTATGGAATCGTCTGTACCAGTTCATGCACTAACGGTGGGTCTGGGGGTGGCTATGTTGATCCGTTGAACTTCACCGTCCACAACGCAACAATTTCTGAATTCAGCAATCTCTCTACCGGCGGCACCGGCGCCTACTTTGCTGCGGATGTTTTGAATCTCAGCGGCAATACAGGCGCCATTGGCGCAACCGTTGCAGCCGTCCCGGAACCTGAAAGCTATGCGATGTTGCTGTCTGGTTTGGGCCTGATGGGTTTCGTTGCGCGTCGTCGCAAGCAGTCAGCGACGAGAGTTTGATACTCAATTGAACCGAATGAATGACGGGGGCCGCAGCCCCCGTTTCGCATTGGTGGGTCAGGATGAAGATCACACTAGCAACAACTGACTGGCAAACCAACGGCTGCAATTGGACCTCCAGTAACCTGCCTGTTGTGACCGACAGCTAACGCTGCCCTGCGGTTCTAGGATTTTCTCCATACCTGACCTTCAATCTTTGGCGTTGGTGTTCAGTGCCACCAACACCGCGGCCGCACGGCCAACACAATAGCGCTTCAAAAAAACGTTTTCTGATCGCCGCTAACGCCAAAAGCAGGTCGGCATTCAGGGGACGGACGCGCTAAATTGATCGCATACAATTGTTTGCGGACGGGTCTCGCCCACGTCGATCAGCTGTATGAAATGATCGGCCCAACACCCCAGTTAGGGCTCATCTTGGACAACGTGACGGATGCCGAGTATGGTGTCTTACCTTTGGCAGTGCGCCGACGAGCAACTGTCCCGTAGACGCCTACCAGCCATTGAACCTTCAGCCCACTTGAAGAAGGAGTGATCGCACTTGGCCAAAGTCACTTTGAAGAACGTCGTCAAACGGTACGGATCCGTCACCGTTGTCAACGATCTGTCCATTGAAATTCAGGACAAGGAATTTGCCGTGCTGGTGGGGTCTTCGGGCTGCGGCAAGTCGACTGCCCTGCGCATGATCGCCGGCCTGGAAACCATCACTTCGGGCGAAATCTTCATCGGTGACACGCTGGTCAACGACATGGCCCCCAAGGACCGCGACATCGCCATGGTGTTCCAGAATTACGCCCTGTACCCGCACATGAATGTGCGCGAAAACATGGGCTTTGGTCTGAAGATTCGCAAGATGCCCGAAGCCGAGATCGACGACCGCGTGCAGGAGGCCGCCGACATTCTCGGACTGGGTGAACTGCTGGAACGCAAGCCCAAAGAACTCTCCGGTGGTCAGCGCCAGCGCGTCGCGGTAGGACGCGCCATCGTGCGCAAGCCCAAGGTGTTCCTGTTTGACGAGCCACTGTCCAATCTGGACGCCAAACTGCGCGTTGCCATGCGTGCCGAAATCAGCAAACTGCACCGCCGCCTGGGTGCAACCATGATCTATGTCACGCACGATCAGGTTGAGGCCATGACCATGGCCGACCGCATCTTCATCATGAACAAGGGTGTGGTACAGCAAAGCGGCGCGCCGATGGAAGTCTATGCCCAGCCAGTCAACCGTTTCGTCGCCGGCTTCATCGGCTCGCCAGCGATGAATTTCTTCGACGCCCGACTGGTCGTTGATGCCGGTCAGTTGTTCATCGATGGTGGCAGCTTTCGCGTCGCGATACCTGAAGCCTTCCGCGCCAATCTGCTTGCCCACGCCGGCAAGGAGGTGGTCTTCGGCGTTCGCCCGGAAGACATTGCGCTGCATCAACCCGGTGCGGATGTCGGCAGCACGATCAGTGCTCGGGCCGAGGTGGTGGAGTTACTCGGCTCCGAGATCTTCGCGCACCTGAACTCCGATGCGCATGCCCTGGTGGCGCGCATGGCCGTGCCGAAGCAGGCTATCAGTGTCGGCGAAACGATCCAGATCGATTTCAAGATGGCCAACACACACGTGTTCGACAAGAACACGTCAGACGTCATCGTTTAGGGTAGGTGGTTCTTTGCTCTTTTAACTTGGAGATTTTCATGAAATACAAACTGTCAACAATCGGGGTCGCACTGTCTTCGCTGTGCCTCTGTGCGGCCGCAATGGCGCAATCAGGTGAAATCCGCGTGCTGGTGGCCAATCACCCTTACGGTGAATTGCTCAAACTGTCGATTCCACAGTTCGAGAAAAGCACCGGCATCAAGGTCAACGTCGAAAGCTTGCAGGAAAGCCAGCTGACGCAAAAACTCACCACCGAATTCGCCACCAAATCTTCCACCGTCGACGTCTTCATGACACGCCCGCTGCAGGAAGGCAAGATGTTCTCGAAAAACGGCTGGTACGCAAGCCTGACTGGCTACGACTTCAGCGACTATCCGACAAACATCATGAACGCCGCCTCTTTTGGTGGCCAACCCTACATCGTTCCGCTGGTCACCGAATGGCAGGTGCTCTACTACCGCAAGGACCTGCTGCAACAAGCGGGGCTGAAAGTGCCAACCAACTTCGATGAACTTGAGGCAGCGGCACAGAAGCTCAATTCAGAAAGCGTTGCCGGCTTCGCCTCGCGTGGCAAAGGTGCGGCGGCCGTAACCCAGCTCTCAAGCTACGTCTACAACTACGGCGGCCAATATCTCGACAAAGGCACCGCGGTCTTCAACTCCAAGCCGGCCATCGACGCAGTACGCTATTACGGCAAACTGCTCGGCAACTACGGCCCCAAGGGCGTGACGTCGATGTCTTGGGAAAACATCATGCCGCTGTTCCAGGCTGGCAAGGTCGCGATGTGGACCGACGCCTCGGTGTTCTACGGCCAGATCGTCGATCAGTCCAAGACCCAAATCCCGGTGGCCAACTTCGACATTGCCAACTTCCCGGCCGGACCCAAGACCAATGCGCCTTTCATCGTCTCGTCCTGGGGTATCTCGGTGTCCAACCAGTCCAAGAAAAAAGACCTGGCCATGAAGTTCCTGAACTGGGCATCGAGCAAGGAAATGGCGATCAAAGGCATGATGGACAACATCACGATGGCGCGGTCATCGGTTTGGGACGACCCGGTCGTGCGCAGCAAGATGAATCCCGGTCTTATCCA